>SMXL01000113.1 GCA_004356385.1 Bacteroidota bacterium | reverse complement strand
GCGTTCATCAGGGGGCTCCAGATCGTCAGGTGTTTCAAGATCTTCAGGCAGCTCGCGCTCCAGCGGGTCATCTCGTTCATCGGGACGGTCCGGAAGATCGGGTCGGTCAGGCCGCAAATAGATCCATTATTGAGAGAGGGAGGGAGGCTGTTATTGCAGTCTACCGGGGGCCCGTGCGGGAGACGGGCCCTTTTTATACCCCAAGTGTATTAGTGAAATATATAATTAAACCATTGTAAATAAAGGAAATAGGTATCAAAAATGACGTTGAATTCCTATCCATTTCCGGCTATCCTCCACTCGAAAGGATTCGCACTCATCGGCTCTTTTGTTCTCCTCATGCTCGCAGCGAATCCAGCTACCGCCCAGAACGGAAATGATGCACTTCGATTTACACAGCGATTCCCGGGCACCAGTGCGGTGAGTGTAGGAATTGCGGGTACCGGAGTCGCGGGAGTTGCAGATCCTTCCGCACTCGTCCTCAATCCTGCAGGTCTCGGATTTGCCGGCAGGTCTTCTATCTCGGGTTCGTTGTCTTCATTCAACATCCAGGATGATTCGTTTTATCGATTGGATGGTTCCAGTTTCCCCGGATCTGCAGATCTCACCACTACCGGAGTGGGTCATCTGGCGTCGATCTACAAAGTTCCAACCAGTCAGGGTAGCCTCGTTCTCGGCATTTCATTCAGCCAGGTAACGACCTACGAACGCGACCTTTTCTTTGAAGGCGAAAATGGGCTGAACTCTATTACAGATTTTTTCATGCCGCTCCAGGGTGAGTTTGAGTTAACCGAGGACGGAACAGATGTATTTACCGAATTTTTTCGGACACCTTCCTTTATCGCATTCGAAACATTCGCCATCGACTTTGATCAAGGTCTTTTTGATGACGACGATCCGATACCATTCTTACCAGCGGTGTCTACCGGAACAGTCCTACAATCTGGTTTCGTAACAGAAGAAGGGAGAATGAGCGAAATCAATTTCGGCGCCGCCATGGAAGCTGCAGAGGGGGTCATGATAGGCGCGTCCTTAAATATTCCCATCGCGAGTTATACGTTTACCCGCGTCTTCGAAGAAGAAGATATTTTTAACGATAACGACGGGTCCAATGGGACTACCGACTTTGATTATTTGCGCTACACGGAGTCGTTTCATTCTGACATGGTGGGAATCAACGGTCGACTCGGCCTTTCAGCCAGGGTTTCGCCTCAGATGCGACTCGGATTTACGATCGAAACACCGACATCACTTTCTATAGAAGACGAGTTTTTCACCGTTCTTCGAACTGAATTTGATAACGGCGACCTGTTCATTTACGGAGATCAACCCGATGAGGACGCAGGCACGGGTATTTTTGAATATACGTTGACCACCCCGTGGCGTCTCGGAGCAGGCGTATCGTATCGGAGCGGCTCGCTTACGCTGATGGCAGACGCGGAATGGGTAGATTGGTCGCAAATGAAATTCAGTCACACTAATAATTCCTTCGCGGACGAAAACCGGAGTATTAAGGAACAGTTTGACGCGGTTCTGAACGCCAGATTTGGAGCCACTTTCGAAACGGGCGATTTTATCATTCGCGGCGGATTCGCCATCTATCCGGATCCACACAACAATCTGTTTTCGCAGGCGGGCGATGGAAGCGCTGTGGACCGAGAGCGCCAGTATTTTTCACTCGGCGCCGGCTATCGTATTTCCAATATGCTACGAGCAGACGTAGGATGGATTCAGGAGCAATTCGATGATGCGTACTCTCCTTACACCGAAGTGGCCAATGCACCCGTCGTCGCAGAAGAGGTGATCCGGAATCGCGTTCAGATTGGATTTACCGTCCGAATATGATTGACACCTTCTAAGGACTGGAAGACTGTGCAGCTCGTCGCTCTCGCATCAGGCGACGATATTCGTTTGCTTTTCTGTTGTGCTCGGCGAGCGTTTTACTGAAGATGTGCGTACCGTCTCCAGTGGCAACGAAGTAAAAAAACCGATGCGATTCAGGAGTCAGAACGGCTCGAATCGATGATGCGGACGGATTCGTTATCGGACCGGGAGGCAATCCTCTGTAGTTGTACGTGTTGTACGGGTGCCGAAGATCATAATCTCTGAACAGGAGTCGTCGTTTACTTCCTTCCAACTGCATAACCGCAAATTGAATGGTTGGATCTGCCTGCAGAGGCCACCCGTCTCTAATTCGGTTCAGGTATACGCCCGCTATTCTTGCCTTCTCGGGTTTGTGTGCCGTTTCCCACTCCACGATCGCTGCCAGACGAAGCACCTCATCAGGGGAGAAATTCTGAGAAAACGGAGGCTTGTCTTCGGCGGCTATCATTTCCAACCGGTTCAACGTGTTCGTAATCAACGTGTCGGTGGACGATTTTATTTTGCGAACCACGTCTTCTGGAGACGTGAGCCAGTAGAAGAAATAGGTTTCAGGCAGAATATATCCGAAGAGCTGCGTGGTGTCGGTCTCAAGCTCGGCTGAAAACGAACTGTCGCGAAGCACACTCAACATGTCTTCGGTTGAAAACGCCATGTTCTGTGACAACGCTCTGGCGAGTCGTTCCTTTCTCGTTCCCGCCGGCACTTGAACGCGTACGGGCTCCTGTAACCCACGACGAAGCTGATCCATTATGTCCCGGCTGGAGCTTCCCGATTCGATGAGATAATGTCCTGCTTTTACCTGATCGCCCCATCCTGACACGCGGGCAAATACAATAAAACTCCTCCGTTTGGCCAGTATTCCTCTACTAGCGAGCGAATCAGCTACTTCGTCTACGTCTAATCCTCTCGGGATGAGCACGGATCTCGCATCATCATACTTCAGTGTGACGGAGCTGAATGCGATCAGGTATGCCGTCAACACGGCCAGACAAATCAGAATGCCCGCTCCGATCGATATGTGTCTTAAACGACGGTTCAAGGTCGAATAGTTGGTTGAAGTACTGTTCAGAAGGAAATGATCTCTAATGAGTATCGGCAAACGCGCCTATTTCTTATCCGATTCATCCTGATATTTTTGCCTCTCAAGAGCGCGTGTTTCGTCGATGATTCTCTCGAACAGCCGACGAACGGATTCGTCAGGAAGCGGCCCTTGATTCCCTTTTCGAACCCGATCCAGGACGTCCTCCTCTCTCTTAGGGACATAAACCGGCAACTTGAGTTGCTTTTTGATTTGCCCGATGATGTTTGCAGATCGGGATCGTTCGTTCAACAGTTCGAGAAGGCCTAGATCGATTTCATCAATCCTTTCTCGAAGCGTTCGAATATCGTCCCTCGAAAGCGAGCCTGAATCGGGCAGCTCTTGCTGAAGAAGCTCTATCAGGATCTGTATCCGATCTGAGGACATGAAAGATTCTGTTGGGAAGATAAGGGCTCGAGTCTCGCTTATACGAGAGCGAGTGAAGGATCGACGGTCAATGTCAATGGGCTGAACTCGTTCCCTGCCAGTTTGTGATGGCCGGCAATGGCAATCATCGCCGCATTATCCATGCAGTATTTTTGATCGGGCACGAAAAGGCGACCGTCCATGCGTTCGGCAAGCTCCCTCATTCTGGTTTGAAGAGCTATGTTCGCCGAAACACCGCCGGCAAGTGCCAGGTCGCGTATTCCCGTCTCACGCGCAGCTTTGACGATGGGCCTCGTCAACATGTCAACCACCGCTTCCTGAAATGATGCACAAATGTCTGAAATATGATTCTGAATATGTTCGTCTCGGTCGGTATCCGAAATCGCATTCAAGTAATATAGAACGCTTGTTTTGATCCCACTGAAAGAATAATCGTAGCCCTGGAGGCGTGTCCGTGGGAAGTCATGAAAAGAAGGATTGCCTCCTGCAGCGAGTTTTTCGATTTCCGGGCCTCCGGGGTAGCCCAAGCCGAGGAGTTTGGCGACTTTGTCGAACGCTTCTCCGGCCGCATCGTCTCGAGTTCGTCCCAGAAGGGTATGTTCGAATTTCGCCTCCACCTTTATAAGTTGGGTATGTCCTCCAGAAACAATCAAACACAGAAACGGAAAAGAGGGCCCTTTGTCGTCAATAAATAGCGAGTAAATGTGTCCCTCCAGGTGATTAATACCGACCAGGGGGATCCCCAATCCAAATGCCAGCGCCTTTGAAAAGCTCAGCCCAACGAGAAGAGATCCTGCTAGCCCCGGGCCAATCGTAACGGCGATGGCATCCAGATCTGCTCGCGCCATACCCGCGACCGCAAGCGCTTCATCGACGACCGGGACAATGAGTCTTTGATGCGCGCGAGACGCCAACTCCGGTACCACGCCTCCAAACTTTGAATGAACGTCCTGGGAGGACACGATACTCGAGAGTATCTTTCCGTCAGCCACGACGGCAGCGGCCGTGTCGTCGCAAGAAGTTTCTATGCCGAGCAATACTGGCGAAGAATGCATCGTTATACGTATTGGAGGTCGTCCGCAACTGCCCTAAATCGAAGCCATCCTTCGAGAACATTAGGGCTGGGTGCCCGTTGTTGACATCGGAAGTGCGGGGCTCTATAATACGTTATTCGTTTGAAGGAGAGGCAGAACCAATGCGCCATTCACTGTTCGTCGCGAGCTTGATTTTGACACTGGGACTCACCGTTCCGGCCCAAGGACAGCTTCGTAGCGACGTTTTTTCGGAAGATGCAGCCGTGCGTCTATACGATCACGCAAATTCCGGATTTTCTCTGAACCGGTTATTCAGTCCAGCGATTTTTCAGATGAGCCACTCGCTTGAGTTTTCGACGAGTTCGTTCGGCGGAAATGCATCGTCGCTCGGAATGTACACGAATACCATGACGTGGCGATTCAGTCAGAGAGTGGCCGCTCGCGTCGACGTCTCCATGAGCTATTCGCCGTACTCGGATGATCGTCTTCAGGGTGTAACGGGATCAAACAACAACCGCATTTTCATTCGAAACGCAGAATTTGCGTACCGACCCACCAAAAACTCAGAGATCCATCTTTCGTTCAGACAGAGTCCATACGGGTCCTACATGAGTCCATATGGATACGGAGGATATGATCGGGGGAATTATGGATTCCGAGGGAGGAGTGGCGGAGTGTTTGAAGCCCGGTTCGGACCCAATGACAGGGATTTGTTCTGGGACAGAAAGAATCGGTAACGCTCTTCGATTAGAAAGTATTTTAAGCGCGGCGGCTGCGGATGCAGTTCGTCGCGTTTTTGTATTATCGAGGGTTAGGCATTGGAAATTCCCATCTGAAAACACGTTTCTATCTGAATCGTGAAAGAACCGGCAAAAATGACTGAACGCGCAATTGATGCAGGGATCATCTCGTTCGGAGTCATCACGCTTTTACTCATCTATGCTTTTGTGAACCGTGTCGGATCGCCACGGCCGGACGCTACGCGCGTCTTTAATCCAAACGAGCTGCTCGGAGAGATTATTCAAGTCGAGGTTCGTAACGGGAACGGCGTATCCGGATTGGCCGGCCAGATGACCGCGTTTCTCAGGTCATATGGGTTCGACGTCGTTGAACACGGCGACCATACCTCCTTTGACCAAGAAGAAACGATCATTTTCGATCGAATTGGAAACTTGGATGCTGCAAAGCAAGTAGCTCTCGCACTCGGAATTCCTGAGTCGGACGTTCAGCAGGACATACGTACCGATTATTATCTGGACGTTTCAGTGATCATCGGAATGGATTACGAGTCGGTGATGCCCTTTATTATTGAGGAGCCGTAAGAAAAGGGGTCAACGTGGATGAATCCGTAGGAATCACTAAGAGGACCAGCGCTGAATAAGACTTACGAAAGCAATACAAAGCGGAGGATTGTCCCTCGGCGTACAAAAGACAAAACTCGTCAGACCCACATTCCCGTTAAAGAACTCGCACGGTCTGCTGTAGACGCGATTCTGAGTAAGAAGGGAAGAGATATCCTTGTCCTGGATGTGAACGCCGTAAGTGGTATTGCTGACTTTTTCATTCTCGCGACGGGCGATTCAAATCTACAGATTAAGGCCATCGTTGAAGCAGTTCGACTTGAACTTCAGGGTGAACACGGGGAACGCCCGTGGCATGTGGAGGGATCGCAGCATTCGCAGTGGGTGCTACTCGACTATGTTGATCTGGTTGTACATATCTTCAACGAAGAAAAACGATCCTTCTATTCGCTTGAGCGACTCTGGGGTGACGCGCCAAAAGAGGCGGTTCCGGATGACGGATCCGGAGAATCGGTTAATCTCCTGGATCAATCCATCAAAATCAAATGACACATCGAATTCGTCTTTTTACGTCATTGATGGCGGTCGCTACGGTATTGGTAGCGGGACCGATTGGATGCCTTAGCTCTTCCTCGGCAATCACGGATCCAGACGGTCAATTTGGGCACCGGGTTGCAGGAGAATCGCCGGATGGGCGAAACACGATAGTTATTCAACCACCTGAGGCTGATCGCACATATACTTTTTTTCCGGCGACCTATCAGACCGTTCATGTGAGGTCGTCGACCCATACCGATTCGGCAGCGGACGGGTCATCCGTTGAGATTCTGGTCAAGGGAGCCTTTCCGGACGCCTGCACGGCGCTCCATGATGTGGATCAGGAAAGAGCCGGAAACGTCATACGAGTGGCACTCAGGATGAGAAGGCCGACGGGTGCCGTCTGCGCGAGTGTGCTTCGCCCGTACCGGTTCTATCTGGAGTTAGAAGGACTTTATTCCGTCGGAGTATACTCGCTTCTCTTGAACGACAAATCTAATCCATTCGAAATCAGGGTCCTGGCGGACGATTAAAGGCGGATCGGGCTACGAACTTCGAGAAAGTCGGCTGTCGGCGCGACGGTTCGTTAGCGCTGCGATAGTCGTCTCGCTCTGAGACCATCTTTTTGCGAGCCCAATGCGACCCGGGCAGTCAACTTTGGTTCTCTTTGGCGAGCCTTCAATGCTGTACATTCATGAATACTAATGCGCCCATTGTTGGAGGATTCTGGATCGCATTTGTGGCGGTATTCTTGATCGCATCGTCAAGTTTTCTTTTTTCGTTCGGTGCGCCCGCAGAGCGAACCGGCGCACCCCGAATGGGCGAGCCACAAGAGCTCACGTGCGTAGACGGGTGCCACGTCTCTTTTCCATTGAATAGCGGAGAAGGATCTGTAGCGATTCTGGCGCCTGCGGCGTACTCACCGGGAGAAAAATTTGATGTTCAGGTGAGGGTGTCAGACCCTGATGCTATTCTTTTCGGATTCGAGATCACTTCGAAAGATGCGTTTGCCGGGCATGTCGGAGCGTGGGATGTCTCGGGCGACGCTGTCCAGTTTTCCGGAGGATCGGCGGAATATGTAACACACGAAGATGCCGTCTTCGGATCAGAGTCCATCACCTGGGTCATCCCCTGGACAGCGCCCAGTTCGGACGTGGGAGATGTAACCTTTTATGCCACCGGAAACGGCGCCAATGGAGACGGTCGATTTCTGGGAGATCGTATTTACGCAACCTCGCTCACGATGGCACCGGGCGAGCCCACAGCTACGGAAGAAGAGGACACGTCTTTCGACTTCAAGATCAACAGTGTCTTCCCGAACCCCTTTCTGGACCGGGCTACGATCGTGTTCTCGCTAGAGCGGTCGGAAGACATATCATTGGAATTGTTCGATGCGCTAGGTCGAAAAATAGGCTTTGGACAAATCGGGAGGCTATCACCGGGTATGCACGAATGGATGATAAGCGGAGAGGATTTACCCACCGGCGTCATTTTTTATCGCCTCCGCGCTGGGGGGCAGGTGCGATCTGGGCTGTTGATTCGCGTTCGGTAGACGCGCACAAGAGGCAGCGTGGGCAATTAGGATCCCTTTTACTCAGACTCGGCTTCGGAGAGCCCCCTGAGTGTGTCGTAATACACCTCAATCTGCTCCGGAGTCTGCCGATAGGATGAATCCTGTAATACTTCCGCGATCAAATTGGTGAATTCCGAAGCGGCGACGAAATCCCTCACCTCCAGATAATAGCTTCTCACGATATCCAAAAACCGAATTGCCTGCTCCAGATCGCGTGAACTTCTGGGATTGGTAATCGAGTGTAAGAGCAGAGGTTCGGCGCGTTTAAGCACCTCTACTCCCTTCTCATTTTCACCAAGCGCTCTATAAGCCTCGGCGGTGAAAATGAACGAGCGTTCGTCTCCAGGGATTGTTTCGAAAGGTACCTGTTCCATAAACCAATCAAGTAGCGAGAGACCCTCTTCAATCTGACCGGCCTGAGCCATCGACTGTACGGTATGGGAAAAGATATTCCTGTAATTGTCGACCATGCGCCGAATATTCTCATCGAAATAGATCTTGGGATCGCTTAGGCCTGTAAATCGAAATTGCCGCAGCCGATGTGGAGTAATCGACAGGACCACGCGACCGAGGGGTTCATTGTGTTCGATGGGAACGACTCGATACGTTTGGCCTTCGAGTTGAAAATAATTTTCAAGATCGAGCTGGCCAGAAGG
>SMXL01000112.1 GCA_004356385.1 Bacteroidota bacterium | reverse complement strand
GCACACCGGTGACATTCCCAAGGCGCTCGCGGCGGGCGCTCATTGCATCATGATCGGCGGACTGTTCGCCCGCGTCGAGGAAAGTCCGGGTGAAACGATTTTGCTCGAAGGGCGAAAGTACAAAAGTTATAGGGGTATGGGGTCGATTGGAGCCATGGAATCGGGAAGCAAAGATCGATACTTCCAGGACGCGGAAGACGATATCAAGAAGCTGGTACCAGAGGGAATTGAAGGACGCGTTCCGTATGGAGGGACGCTGCACGAAGTCGTGTATCAGATGATGGGTGGCCTGCGGTCGGCCATGGGGTATTGCGGCGCGGCAAACGTCGAGGATCTTTTTGAGCACGGACAATTTGTTAGAATTACGGCATCTGGTAATCAAGAAAGCCATCCCCACGACATCTTTATCACCCGGGAAGCGCCCAATTACAGCTCGCGATCGTGAGCGATCTGCGCAATGGTGGCACATCTGGTTCTCGGTTCGATCGAATTTGCTCGCGGATAGCGCAGGAAGACGCCGACGGCATCCTTATCTCCAACCTGCCTGATATTCGGTGGGCATGTGGGTTTACCGGATCCAATGCTCTCCTGCTTGTCCTCGACGGGAGTCGCACGCTGATTACAGACGGGCGCTATACGCTTCAGGCGGCTGCAGAGGTTGATGGCGCCGACTTGGTCATCGCAGAATCAGAGTTGTTCAAGGAATTGGATCGGTATTCTCTTGGCCGACTCTGCTTTCAGAGTGATTCCATGACGGTGGAAATGCACTCCCACCTGAGGAATGTATTGCCGCATTCGGAGTTGGTGCCCGTGGCTCAGTTTCTTACCGATTTAAGGGCGGCCAAGGACCCCTTCGAGGTTGACGATATTCGAACTGCGCTACGGATCACAGAAACCGTACTCGAAGATATCCATGCCTTTATTCACCTGGGCATGACGGAAGGTGTACTGGCTGCGGAAATCGATCATCGGCAGCGTAAATCGGGAGCAGAAAGAATCGCGTTCGAGACGATTGTTGCTTTTGGAGACCATTCCGCTCTTCCTCACGCGAGACCGACCGATCGAAAGCTTGCGAACAACGAAAATATACTCGTAGACACGGGATGCGTAATAAATGGGTATGCGTCGGATATTACACGTAATTATTTCCTCGGTGCGCCTCCCGACGAGTATTTGAGCGTCTTCGGAGTCGTCGACGCCGCTCGAAAGAGCGCTGTCGATCAAGCACAAGCGGGGCTCCTTGCCAAAGATCTCGATTCTATCGCCCGCTCCAGGATAGAGAAAGCAGGCTTCGGAGAGTATTTTACGCACAGTTTAGGACACGGCGTCGGACTCGAGGTCCACGAACATCCGCGAATCGTTCAATCATCTGACACGGTACTCCCGAATCAAGCGGTCGTTTCTGTTGAGCCTGGAATCTATTTGCCAGGTAAATTCGGGGTTCGGATAGAAGATCTGGTGTTACTCGAGGAAGACTCGGCTACTCCACTGAATAGGTTGTCCACTGAACTCATCGTCGTATAGTACCCATGACTCAGCCAGTATTTGAATCGTTCAACGTTCCGTTTCATTACGATAACTCGGAGATGTTGGACCGCGCTCGTGCCATTCGAGACGAGCTGAGACTCCGGAGAACCGTTCGGGATTATGACGCAAAAGAAGTGTCGAGAGAAGTGATTGAAGCATGTATTGAAGCTGCATCAACTGCCCCCAGTGGAGCAAATAAACAACCATGGCATTTTGTTGTAGTCACAGATCCAGTCGTCAAACATGAGATCCGAGTTTATGCGGAAAAGGAAGAAATCGCCTTCTACGCAGAGCGGGCGCCTCAGGAATGGCTCGATGCTCTTGCTCATATCGGTACCGATCATAACAAACCCTTCATAGAGACTGCTCCAGTGCTCATCGCCATCTTCGCTCAAAATTATGAGGTGGACGAAGACGGGAGGAAACTAAAAAACTATTATGTGCAAGAGTCGGTAGGGATTGCAACCGGTATGCTGATCGCTGCTCTCCATCACGCCGGTCTGTCGACGTTAACCCACACGCCGAGCCCCATGGGTTTCTTAAGCAAAATCCTGGACCGTCCAAAACATGAGAGAGCTTACCTGTTACTTGTAGTCGGGCATGCGGCCGAGAATGCCAAGGTGCCGAAACTCACTAAAAAGACGGCTTCAGAGGTCATTTCTTACATCTGACAAGACCCCCGGAATTGCCATCGCATCTAGAATGAATCGACGTGTTCTTCTGGTAGCCTATTACTTCCCGCCGTTCGGACTTAGCGGAGTTCAACGGGTCTCCAAGTTTATGAAATATCTCCCGGACTATGGCTGGGATGTTTCGGTTTTAACGGTCAAACCAGGATCCTATTTTGCATATGATTCTTCCCTGCTCCAGGATGTTGAACAGTCCGGCGTTGCGATTCATCGAACGGTGTCTTTAGACCCTACTCGGCTGTTTCCACAGCGCGAAGTCGGGATGCCCGGAGAGCGAAGTCGAAGATGGTTTTCCCGGATCAGTCAATTTCTGTTTCAGCCAGATAACAAAATCGGCTGGTACCCGTTTGCCGTCAAACAAGGGAAACGAATTCTCGCTGACCTAGCCCACGATGCCATATTGTCTTCGGCGCCCCCATACACGGGCCACATCATCGCTGCCAAGCTGTCGAATCTATCGGGGCTCCCTCTAATTCTAGACTACAGGGATGACTGGATTGACAACCCGAGACATTCGTACCCGTCGAACTGGCACAAAAAGCGTGCGCAGGTGCAGGAACAGAGGGTTCTTTCGCTCGCTAAAAGCGTCGTCACGATTAACGCGGTAATCCAAGCCAAAATCAAATCACGAGTCAAGAGTTCGTCGAACGGGCCCACACACCACGTGATACCGCACGGTTTCGACCCGGAAGATTTTCGCGATTCCCGCCCTCCAGCACACCTTATTGGTGCGGACTCTCCACGAATGAATCTATTTTATGGGGGCATATTCTATGATGCGCAACAACCCGACACGTTCTTACGCGGACTCAGACTTTTTTTGGATCAATTTCCCATGGCTCGGACGCGGGTTGTGGCCACGTTTGTAGGATTCTTGACAGATACGGCCACGGAGTTAATCACATCTTTGTCTCTGACGGATGTGGTGGACTACCGCGGGTACATGACCCACGAGGATTCGATTCAAGAACTACGAAAAGCGGATGTACTTTGGATGACCATAGGAGACCAACCTGGATCAGATGGAATATCTACGGGTAAGCTGTACGAATATTTTGGCAGCCGTAAACCCATCCTCGGCCTGGTCCCGGACGGAGAAGCAAGGAAATCGTTGCTGGAATATGGCGCCTCACGAGTCGTCCGACCGGACGACATCGATGGAGTAGCTGCGGCCATTAAGGAATTGTTCGTTCAGTGGGATTCCGGGAAACTGCCCACTCCTTCGGATACGTTTGTAATGCTATTTAGTCGAAAGCGCCTTGCTGCTGAACTCGCCAATATTTTGAACGATTCAATCGTATCTCACAAAAATAGCAAAGCACTTATAGACCACCCAGACTAGATTTCGTAGCTTCAGCGATTGTTTACAGCATCTTAGGTCACCAAAAACGACTTACTAACCGTCCGTATTTATGAGATCGAAAGGCGATGAGGGATCCCGCTTCTTGAGACTCGTACTCCAATCTTCGTATTCGGAGTTGGAGACGGTAGTGGACAAAGCCCTGTCGTTTTTTGAGTCGCAGACCGACGATATGGACATCCTCCATAAGGTGATGCTTTTGACGTCGGAGGCAGTCACCAACGGAATGAAGCACGGAAATAAACTGGATGAAAATAAGTCCGTTTATGTTGATTTCATGTGTAGTGATCATTCCATTGAGGTATGGGTGGAGGACGAAGGAGACGGGTTCGATCGAGAGGCGATCCCAGACCCTCTCTCTTCCGAGCACCTTATGGATGTAGGAGGTCGTGGCATCTTCCTGATCGAACAAATGGCGGACGAGGTGAGATACGAAATGGGAGGGAGGCGAATCGGGATAATTTTCAACATTGAGACGACTGATCCATGATGAATCCTGGTCGGCGCGATTTCGCTGTCCTTGTCATCATGATCCTCGTATATGCAGCAATGTCTTATGCTGCCGGATTACGAGATCTCCGGGCCGAGTTTGTCGCTCTTGCGTTCGCTGGAGGAGGATTCGTCGTTTACTTTTGGCGCCGTAATACATTGTCCGTTCGCGCGATTCTGATCACCGCGCTGCTTCTAAGAATCGTGTTTCTTCCCCTGGTCCCGGGATTAACGGACGACATGTTCAGGTATATTTGGGATGGCATCCTGGCGACATCGGGGATCAATCCGTTCGAGTTTATTCCTTCTGACGTTGCACTTTCCCAATTCCACTCGGAGTCACTGTTTCGTCTGCTCAATTCCCGGGACCTTTACTCGGTTTATCCGCCCGTTTCTCAGGCCATTTTCCTACTGGGCGGTATTGTTTACAACGGCGATTGGACGCTGAGCTACTATGTGATTAAAGTGGTCATCGCCACTATGGAATTCAGCGGAATCTGGTTCCTTTCGAGATACATTTCTACTCGTTCCCTGATCCTGCTGGCCTGGCACCCGATTATCTTAATCACGTCTGCGGGGCAGGGTCATACCGAGGCGCTTCTGGTGCTTTTTCTGGGCGCGGGAATGGTGTATGCGCTTCGGGACCGCGGTTCACTTGCTGCAGCGTTAATCACAACTGCCGGATGGGTGAAGTTATTTCCCTTCTTCTTCTTGCCTCTGATCTGGCGGCGGTATGGAATAAGATCAGTCGTTGTTTCGGGAGTGGTCGGGATTGTAATTGCTCTCCCGCTGGCCGCCCCATATGTACTCGGAAATGTATCCGAATCGCTCGAACTCTACATCCGACTCTTCGAGTTCAACGCCGGAGCCTACTATGGTGTCAAGAAGCTGTTTTTCATCTTTACTCAGGATGATTGGTCTAAACAGCTCGGTCCGGTTTTTCGCCTGATGTTTTTCGTTGTATTGCCGGTCATTTATTGGATGGACTGGCGACGCAATTGGTCCATTACCAAAACAACAGTTTTCATATCGGGGGCACTACTTCTCACGGCAACGACGATCCATCCATGGTACATCGTGGGGCTCCTGGTTCTGATTGCCGTCCACGACAAGCCGTCCTGGCATTGGCAGTGGGTAGGCCTGCTTTCGATAGGAACGTATCTGCTGTACGTTGGGGGACCGTATTGGCTTTACGTAAATCTGACATGGATTGGGTTTGCGGTCGTCTATATCGCATTTCGGAGCGATCGAATCCTTCAATGGATTCAGCGGAGACGAGCAAAAGGGAAAGTGAAAGCTATTCGTCGCTTCCTAGATATGCGTCCACACGAGACCGTACTCGATCTCGGGACGGGAGAGGGATACGTGGGAAAAGAGATTCAGCGGGAACGGAGTTCGACCGTGCAACTGATGGATGTGATTGATTTCCACCGCGTGGATCTACCGTTTCAGCTATACGACGGCGACACGCTTCCCTTGAAGGATGACAGTGTTGACTGCACTGTACTTTATTTCGTACTGCATCATTGCCAGGACGCCGATCGTGTTCTCGCAGAAGCTATCCGCGTATCGCGACAATCAGTGATCGTGGTTGAGTCGGTGTACCGAAACCGGTGGGAGCACTTTCTGCTAAGAACCCTCGACCCGCTGGTCAATCGTATTCGTTCGTTTGGTAAGACGAAGGATCAGGAGGAGTTCCTGAAGTTCAGAACTGTTGACGAATGGGAAGAATCGATTCTCGCCCAGGGAGGCAAACTTCTGGCTGCCTCCGAACGCTGGAATCCCATTCACCGAAAGGCGTATTTCCTGGTTACGCATATGCTCGATGCTTAGCGTCTCAGTTTGAGTTCAGAAGAACCTCAACGATCGTTTTCTCCTCTCCGAGATCCCGATCGACCCATGTAGCGTTTTCGTACTTTCGAAACCAGGTCAGCTGCCGCTTTGCGTAGCGTCTTGTATTACGCTTGATGAGATCTGTCATCTCGTTGAACTCCAGATCGCCGTTGAGGAACTGAACTACTTCCTGGTAACCGATCGTTTGGAGAGCATCCCTTATTGAAGTCGTGCCCGCGGCAACTAATGCCCGGACTTCCTCAACCAGTCCGTCCTCGATCATTTGATCGACACGGTGATTGATCCGGTCGTAGAGAGTAGATCGATCGCGGGTTAGCACGAATAGCTCGTATTCAAATTTCGGCGGCTCCTGATCTGAAAAAAACGAAGACAATGGTAGGCCAGTACCCTCGAACACTTCCAGTCCGCGAACAATGCGCTGCGACTTGGTTGGATCGAGCGTGCTGGCGAAGTCAGGATCCACCACCGACAATTCCTCGAATAAAGCTTCAGATCCTTCACTATGGACTCTTTCGTTAAGGCGCTGACGAATACCGCCATCGATTTGGGGAATATTCGCCAGACCGACGATCAGGGCGTTCAAATAGAGCGTCGAACCACCCGTAACGAGAGGAACATGTCCACGCGAAAGGATCTCAGAAATACGCTCCTCAGCCATTTGAGAAAAGATTCCAGCCGAATACGGTTCGTTGATATCGAGTTCGTCTATCAGATGGTGTTTCACGCGAGCGCGTGCGTCCGGCGATGGCTTGGCGGTGCCGATCGATAGTTGGCGGAAGATCTGTCGGCTGTCGGACGAAATAATCTCAGCACCGATGGACTCGGCTATGTCCAGTGACACGCCAGTTTTTCCGACAGCTGTCGGACCCGCGATGATCGGGATTTTCATTCGGATTCTTCGCTAGACGGCTTGTCTGCCTTTACGTGGATGAAATCGGCCGCACTGTCTCGAAGCCGATCCCGCTGGTGGATGTAGACCATCGTCGTCTCGATGTTCTTGTGACGTGCATGTGTCTGTACCTGCTGGAGAGATGCTCCCGCCTCAATCGCCAGCGTACATCCTGTGTGACGTAAGGTATGCGCTCCAATTTCGGGTAAACCGGCAGTGATGGCCGTGCGCTTTACGATCTGGTACACGGATTCCATAGATAAACGCCCGTGCCGATTTCGGTTAGAGACAGATCTCCATACGGGACCGGATGAAATATCGTAATGGCTCAGGTGGTGTTCAATCTCTTCGACCAGATGAGCAGGCATCTTGACGTACTGGTCCGCGCCGCCTTTCGTTTTCGGAAGATCCAGAACCCAGTAGTGACCGAT
>SMXL01000111.1 GCA_004356385.1 Bacteroidota bacterium | reverse complement strand
TAAAGAATTACATGTTTAGAGCCACCCGAAAAATGAGAAAGGCGCTTGGTTCGCACGCACCTGCCGCCCCCGTTTCGGCACTGGGATCAGAATAGAAAAATGCACCACAACTAAAGCACCGCAAATGATGCGCTCATCTTCCTGCAAGCACGATAAGAAGGATTTGATTCTTCACTTTTACGGAGAATTGGATGGCGTTGAGTCGGCAAAGATTGACGCGCGTCTTCAGGAGTGTTTCGCGTGTGAGGAGTACTATACGGGACTTGTATCCCTGGAAACAGCAGTACCCCGAAGTCCGTCCGTCGAACCGGATGAAACTGTTATGGCTGCCATCCGACAAGCAACGGGCCGCCGTTTGAGAGAAATCGCGGGTCAACGATCACGCCGATTAGAGCCTCGCCGAGCCATCTCGTCTGTTCCTATCTGGGCTCGCGTATCCGTTGTAACGGTCGCTGTCGTACTGGTCTTTGTAGGTGGTCGTTTTTCTGGAGGCGGAACCGCGGCTCCGTCTTCCGATCCAAGCAACTTGGTCATCGCCGACATCTCAGATATTGTGTTTGACAATATGACGGGCCAGATCCGGGTAGACTATCGAACGCTCGGTGTCAACTCGGTTAGCGGTTCGTTGGCTGATGAGAAAATCCGAATGTTGCTGAACTACGCACTTACCAACGCAGATAACCCCGCAACACGTCTCCGGGCGATGAAAATGTTAGACATGTTGGATCCCGATGTCGTAGAGCCGGATCCGCAGTTGGTCACGGCTCTGGGAGGCATCATCCGAGATGATCCGAATAATGGGATGAAACTGCGCGCGATCACGGCACTGAGAAAAATTTTCAGCGGCACTGAATTGGACAAAGATCTGAGTGACCTTCTTATGAAAATTCTGGATACATCTCCCAACAGCGCGCTCAGGATTGAGGCGCTCAGGGTGTTGACAGAAAGCGAATTGGCACGACAGGACCTTATACGAGTTTTGGTGCGAGCTGCCCGGGATGAAAACAGTGCTATTCGATTTCAGGCACGAACCGCTATTGACGAACTCGACGGGACGATTCCCCTCGAGCGATTAAACTAAATTATGTGTCCGATGCACCACGCGAGATATTCAGCCATTGTCGCCATTTCGATCTGGATGATTATTCCTGTCCAGGCCCAGACGACGTCAAGGGTTCGAAATGGATTCGAGGTTGAAATTGAGCACACGTTCACGGTCGAATCCGAGAAATCGGTCCTGGAGATTGAGCGGTATTCAGGAGATGTAGAGCTCGTCGGAAGTGATGGCGACCAAGTGGTAATTACCGAGATTGTTTACGTGAGGGCCAGAAACGAAGAAGACGCACGTGAAAAGGGAATACGGCTGTTCAGCGAGATCGAAGAAACAAGGGACCATATTCGCGTCGAAGGATCTCTTCGAAACGGGGACAATAAAAACCTGTACGTAAAGCTGGCTCGCGGAATGAGTGCGATTGTTTCGACGACCAACGGCGACATTACAGTCATGTCCACGGATGCTGGAATTGAAGTGATGTCAGGAAATGGAGACATCTCGGTGGTCAGCTCGTCTTCATTCGTAGAAGCGCACTCGGGAAATGGGGACATCGACATCGCAGACATAGGCGCCGCCGTGACGGCTTCGAGCGGTGCCGGTGATATCACACTTGCCGATATTAATGATCAAGTTGATCTTGAGACCGGCTTTGGTGATATCACACTGAGTCGAGTGGCAGGAGACGCCAAGGCTCAGACTGGAGGCGGCGACATCGTGGTGGAGGAAATTGCCGGCGATGCAGATCTGCGAACCGCAGGCGGGGATATCGAGGCGTATCAAATCGAGGGATCCGCCGATCTTTCTACAGCCGGCGGAAGTATCCAAGTCGCCGATATTAAGGGGGACTTGTTTGCGATCTCGTTCGGCGGTGATATTGAAGGGAACGCGATCGGGGGCACTGTTTCTGTCGAAACGCTGGCGGGCGATATCGAACTGTTTGATATTCAAGATGAGATCGTCGCGACGACGGAGGTGGGTGATATTGTCGTCAGTATCAGAAACTCAGAGTTTCTTCAGACCGGCACCATTGAACTTCGCGCCGACCATGGAGACATTGACCTGTACCTTCCGAAAAGCACGAACGCAGATGTCACGATCGATCTCGGCTTCGATGGCGAGTTCGAGATTGAGGACAGTCCTCGTGCCTTACGGCTCAAGGACGCATCGCGGGACTTTCGGGGAGGACGCGTAAGAAGTGTCAAAGGAATTCTGAATCGCGGAGGGGGGCGTATCGAAATTCGGACGGGCTCTGGAGAGGTCTCGATACAAGCATCCCGCTGAAAAAGAATAAGAAGCGCGTAAAATGGTTGAAAAATAGCTGAATTGGATTGTAACTCGGTCGAATCATATCCGTAATGGTTATCGCCCACAAGAAATACATCGTCGAACTATCTAAAACAATGAAGTCTTTAGCTACCGTTTTTACACTGCTGTTCATCGTATCTGGCTTTGCTGCGACCATCGCCACGACCGATGCACGGGCCAACGTGAAACCAGATTTTCGGAATGAAAGACCTGGAACGAAAGACATTATCAAGGCACGTTTTGATGTGCGACCTGGGGGGACGCTGTACATCGACATTGATAGAGGATCGATCATCATTGAGGCTTCAGGAGACGACGAGGTGTACGTAGAACTCGAGCGCGATATTCGCGGTGTAAGTTCTGAGGAGGAAAAGAAAATCCTTGAGCAGCACGAGTATGACATTTCCCAAGACGGAAACAATGTGGTTGTCGAGTCGAGATTTGATGATGACGGTAACGGATCCTGGTCGTGGAAAAAGCTGCACAGAAAGAAAAAATTCAAGTTGACGGTTACGATCCGAGTTCCAGAACGATTTAACATCGACTTTGAAAATGGGGCCGGCAATGTGGAGATTGAGGACCTGGAGGGCATGGTCGTTGGTCGTACCGGAGCCGGAAACATCGTGATCGGTGATATTAACGGTCCTGTTGACATCTCCTCCGGCGCTGGAAATATCAACATCGAATCTGTCGTCGGTTACGTCGATGTTCGCACAGGAGCGGGAAATATCACGATAGATGAAGTAGCCGGGGAGATAAATGCCCAGACGGGCGCTGGAAATGTGGTGGCCACTGTTACGCGCCAACCACGTGAGGATTCAGATCTAGGTACGGGCGCAGGTAATGTAACGGTTTATCTTGCCGACGATATTGCCGTTGACGTTGAAGCCCACTCGAGTCTTGGATCAGCAAGTTGTGATTTCGATCTCAGAGTCAAAGGGAAGTGGATGTCTAAATCCTTTGGTGGAGAATTAAATGGAGGAGGGCCGTCGCTGACACTCCATTCGGGCGTTGGAAACGTCTCGTTGAAGAGATATTAAGCACATTGATCGAGTAATTGGGGCCGCAACATAGGTTGCGGCCCCTTTTTTTTGGGTCCTCACTGATCGCTCCATTCACGGTGGAAAAACAATGATCGTTTTCTGAAACAAACACGATTTCCTGGCAACTTAACACTGTTAAGTTTATACTGGATGTCATGACACAAGAATCTGACAATGCACTTCAGCGGAAAATCCTGGATACAGCGCGGCGACTTTTGATTTCCGACGGTTACGCCCATTTGTCGATGCGCAAAATCGCTAAGGAAATCGGGTATAGCGCCACAACCATCTATTTACATTTCAAGAACAAGGACCAACTGGTCCATTCCCTGATTGATGAAGGCATTTCGAGGTTACACGGGAGGCTTCTTTCGCGATTCAATCAGCATGGCGAGAGTGTCCGAAC
Organism: Bacteroidota bacterium; assembly: GCA_004356385.1. The sequence continues at coordinate 16,385 of SMXL01000111.1, read as the reverse complement.
GCGACTAAGAAATCTTTGTAGTGAATACGTTTTATTCGGCCTGAACAATCCAGAGTACTACGAAATCATGTATATGCTGCACCCGGAGCGTCTAACACGGTATCCAGCCGACAAATATCGCAAGGCGCGTAAGAATCTGGAGCTGCTCGCAAGTGTGTATCAGGAGGGTGTCGAGGGCAATGTTTTTCAGAAACTGGATCCGATGCTCGCGGCGAGTCTTATCTGGTCGAATATGCACGGTGTTGTATCTCTGATGTTGTCCAAACGATTCGACGTGGGGCTCAATAAGGATCGAGTGATTGGAGAATCAATCGAAAGAGTGCTCCGGGGATTCGAACCCGACCATCGAATGCCATCCATTGCGTGATAACAGACGTCGAAAATATTGCCAAAGGAGTGGGCGAACCGTCCTTCCGTGGGCGCACCCTGCCCTCGTTGCTCTATCACGCAAACGCGGTATATCCGAATGATGCAGCCTTCGTCCAGAAGACAGACGCGGGTTGGAAACCGTTTACTTCCGACGAGTTCAGGCGTGCCGCTGAAGAAACAGCTCTGGGACTGCTGGCCTCAAATTTGGCTCCAGGCGACCGGGTAGCGCTATATCTGGAAAGCGACGTTTATTTCTGCCTGGTCGATATGGGCTGCCTGATTGCCGGGCTAGTAGATGTGCCCATATACCTCACGCACAAGCAAGAGACGGTCGAATATGTCCTCGATCACGCGGATGCCCATGCAATCGTGGTCGCGGATCTCGAGAAACTCCGGGAAATTCTTCCCGCGCTGATCGAGAGCGAATCCGTTCACACACTCATATTGGTAGATGGATCTGAAGAGCCCGCAGAAGACGAAGTGCCGGAAAGAATCAACGTGACTTCGCTTCCGAATCTTAGAGATTTAGGTCGAGCAGCCATCGAAAAGGAGCCCATGCTGGTCCGGCAACTCTCTGATCGCCTGGAACCGCACGACCTGGCTACTATCATTTACACGAGCGGAACTACGGGGCGTCCGAAGGGCGTCATGCTGACCCACGAAAACATAAGTTTCAATGCGCTGAGCGCGTTTGAAGGCCTGGATGGATACCGGTCGGGTGCCGGAGGAGAAACGCTCCTTTCGTTTCTGCCGCTCACGCATGTGTTCGCACGAACCAATTATTACCTGGCTCTCTCACAGGGGTCAAGCTTGTACTTTTCAAGCCCGGACGAGTTGGTTCGGGATTTGGGTGACGTCCATCCAACGATGCTGATTACCGTTCCGCGTGTCTTGGAAAAGGTCTATGCACGGATTCTGGAGCGCTCAGGAAAAACGCCCGGGTTGAAAGGGAAAATCGCTCGCTGGGGTGTCCGACTTTCTCAGGTCGGTCATTCAAGCGCCGGCACGGAAGGTCACGCGACGGGTAGCGCCCCGGAGAAACCATCGTTCTGGAGACGCTCAAAAGTGGGGATTGCAGACAGGTTGGTTTACTCGAAGTGGCGCAACGTGCTTGGAGGGAATCTAAGATTTTTAATCAGTGGCGGTGCAGCCCTCAGCGTAGAAATCGCCCACGTGTTTGAGAATGCGGGAATTCCAGTCTTGCAGGGATACGGTCTGACGGAAACAAGCCCCGTAATTTCGTTCAACAGACCTGGAAACAACCGTCCCGGCACGGTCGGAGAGGTTCTGAAGGGGGTTGAGGTCATGATCGCCGATGACGGGGAAATCCTGACCAGAGGCCCGCACGTGATGGCCGGGTATTTTCAGGATGACGACCTTACAGAAAAAGTATTCTCTGAGGAAGGCTGGTTCTATACTGGAGACATCGGCACACTGACGGATGATGGTTTTCTTACGATCACGGATCGAAAGAAGGACCTTTTCAAACTTTCCACTGGGAAATATGTGGTGCCCCAACCCATCGAGAACAAAATGTCGGCGTCACCGCTGATCGAGCAAGCGGTCGTGGTTGGAGCGGGATACAAGTATGCGACAGCTCTCATCTTTCCCGAAGAGTCTGCTGTTTTGTCTCTTGCAGATACTCTTCGAGTCAAATCCGGAGCCGGTTTTCAACAACTCCTAGATGAACAGAAAATCCTTGCCGAGTTCCAGAAACTGGTTGACCGCGCAAACGATGGAGTAGCCCATTGGTCCACGATCAATAAATTTGTGCTTATTCCTGACGTGGCGACGATCGAAAACGGGCTCTTGACTCCAACACTGAAGGTTAGGAGGACGGCCATCAATTCTATGTATGCCAATCGAATCAAAGAGATGTACGAAGACGAGCAGGAGACGAACGACGTGAATATGCAAGCAGAGGATGACGAATGAGCAGCAGGACGCAGCAAATACGTACGATCGACTGGGACCGGGCCAGGAAACACCTCCCCTTTACGAAAGTCGCCGTCCTCGGCGCGGGTACGATGGGTAGCCAGATTGCTGCGCACCTCGCCAACGCCGGCGTATCGGTGCTTCTGCTTGATATTGCGCCGAAAGAAGGGGACAATCTCAACGCCATTGTCGAGTCCGGATACGAGAAGATGCTGCGGCTGCGTCCTAATCCACTCTTCACGGCCGCGGCCGCACATAGAATCCAGCTCGGAAATTTTGATACGCATTTTGACGACCTGGCAGCGGTCGACTGGGTGATCGAAGCGGTCCTGGAGCGCCGAGACGTGAAGGAATCCGTGATGCAGCGTTTGGAAGAGGTCACTGGAAGCTCGACGATCATCTCGTCCAACACGAGCGGAATTCCCATCGCCGACCTTGGAAAGGGTCGATCCGATGCGTTCCGGGCCCGACTTCTCGGCACTCACTTTTTTAATCCTCCCCGATATCTACCACTCCTCGAAATCATTCCTACGGCCGAAACCGACTGGGATGTCGTCGAACGTGTGGCTTCGTTTTGCCGTATCCATCTGGGAAAAGGTGTCGTCGTCGCGAAAGACTCTCCCTACTTCATCGGAAACCGCGTCGGTATTTATTCGATGCTTGTGGCCATGCGAGAACAGACCAAGGGCGAGTATTCGATCGAAGAAATTGATGCCCTCTCGGGTACGTTGGTTGGTCGCCCAAAATCAGCCACATTCAGAACCGCGGATGTCGTTGGATTGGACGTGATGAAGTCGGTTATCGACAATCTCTATGAAGCCGTCCCGGAGGACGAGTCCAGAGAGTTGTTCAAACTACCGGATTTCCTGAATCTACTCATTGAAGGAGGACACCTCGGGTCGAAAACGAAAGCTGGAATCTATAAAAAGGTGGATCGCGAGATTTTGACGTTTGATACGAAAACGAAATCATATCAAGCGGCTGCAGAATTGGACTTGCCCTCGCTGGGCGAACTGAAAAAGCAGGGGGGACTCACGTCTCGGTTGAAAGCACTTTTCGAATCACATTCAAGATCCGGGATTTTCTTCAGGCGGACGATGCTCGAGACCATGGCTTACGCCGCGCGTCGCATTCCGGAAATTGCCGATTCTCCGGCTGATATCGACAACGCGATTCGATGGGGCTTCGGGTGGAGGTTGGGTCCTTTTGAAACGTGGGATGTGCTCGGATTTGAGAAGGTCGTTTCGGCAATGAATGAAGCACAGATTGCTCTCCCCGAATGGATTCAGGAGATGTCAGAAACGGGCCTGACACAGTTCTACGATTCATCGACCGACCCGAGAACGGTTTTCGTTCCCGCGCACCGAGAAAACATAGAGGCGATCATTCCTGCCGATGAGAGGACTCTTTCGCAGCTCCGAGCCATACCCGATCGTACCGTCTGGGAGAGTTCGGATGCAGCGCTGCTGGACATGGGGTCGGGTGTCGTGCTTTACGAATTCCGTTCGAAGGCCAACACCCTGGGTGCGGGGGTCATCAACGGTCTCGTTGAGGCCATTGATCGGATCGAAGGAGATCCCAACATTCGAGGAATGGTAATCGGAAATGAAGGATCCAACTTTTCTGTTGGAGCCAATCTGGGTGAAGTCGCCGCGGCCCTTTTGGAAGGGAAATTCTCCGTGATCGAAGAGGCGGTTTGGGGATTTCAGAGAGCGATTCAACGCGTTCGATATTCAGTTAAACCGATTGCGGTGGCGGTGCATCAACGCGTTCTGGGTGGGGCGTGCGAGATGGTCCTTGCCGCGCCCACATCGGTCGCTGCCGCCGAAAGCTATATCGGTTTAGTCGAGCTTGGAGTCGGCCTGATTCCAGCGGGAACCGGATCAACAAGGCTGGCCGCGCTTGCCGCGTCGAACGCCCCGAACGGTTTCGATAACGAAATCCAGGCATCGCTTGCCCGGTATTTCGAGCAGGTCGCCATGGCCCGGGTCTCCACAAGTGCGAGAGAGGCGCAGGAAATGGGGTATTTCCCAGCTCACGGAGCCATTGTGATGCGATCTGAACGGAGATTCGAGGTTGCAAAGCAGGAGATCGTTCATCTTTCCGAGAAAGGGTATTTGCCCCCACCTTCAGGGGAGCTCATCACCGTGCTTGGTTCGCCCGGTCGAGCGGCGCTTGAAGCGATGGCCTATCAATTTCATCAAGGGAAATTCATCAGCGATTACGACTTTCGACTGGCGCGCGATTTGGCAAAAGTACTCACGGGTGGGGATCTACCCGGGTCAACCGATGTGGACGACAACTTCCTGCTTGATCTGGAGCGAGAGGTGTTCATGTCTCTTCTCGGTGAGAAGAAAACTCAAGAACGGATTCAACATATTCTCGAGCACAATAAACCGCTACGCAATTAATCCGATGGAATCAAATTCAACTGCCTATATCGTTAGTGCTGTCAGAACACCCGTCGGGAAGGCCAAACGAGGGAGTTTGAGAAACGTCCGTCCCGAAGAAATGGGTGCCACGGTCGTTCGCGAGGCCATTAATCGCGTTCCCGGATTGGAAGACGCCATGGTAGATGACGTTCTCGTGGGCTGCGCGATGCCGGAGGGGGCCCAGGGAATGAATATGGGCCGGATCGTAGCGCTTAGGGCCGGTTTACCCGATTCTGTTCCGGGAGCAACTATTAATCGATTCTGTTCCTCCGGGTTGCAGACGATCGCACTCGCTACGCAGGCGATCTCGACAGGATTTGCGGATGTCGTTGTCGCAGGGGGCACGGAATCCATGAGTCTCGTTCCGATGAGCGGCTTCTATTTCCAACCGGATCCCGGACTGATAGAGACTGAGATGGATGCCTACGTTTCGATGGGAAATACGGCGGAAAATGTAGCCGAGAAGTACGGTATCTCTAGGGCTGATCAGGATCGATTCTCGTTACGATCTCATGAACGGGCCACGGAAGCCATTCAGGCCGGGCGATTCGAAGCCGAAATTATCCCTTATCAGATTGACGAAGCCGTCTTCAGTGGCGGATCGGTTCAGAGAACAACGCGGGAACTGAAAAACGATGAAGGACCCAGAGCCGATACGAGTCTCGAGGCACTCGGAAAACTTAGGCCGGTTTTTCGAGCTGGAGGAAGCGTTACCGCGGGGAACTCCTCGCAGCTGTCCGACGGAGCCGCCGCGACGGTCATTCTGAGCGAAAAGCGACTTAAGGAGCTCAATGTTAAACCACTGGCCCGACTGATAGGGTTTTCTGTAGCCGGTGTAGCTCCGGGCCTTATGGGGATCGGACCCATCGAAGCCGTTCCGAAAGTGTTGAAACAGACTGGACTTGAACTCAAGGATATCGGCCTGGTGGAATTGAACGAAGCATTTGCATCCCAGAGTCTGGCTGTAATAGAAGAGTTGGGTCTGGACGAATCAATCGTCAACGTAAACGGAGGTGCTATCGCTCTGGGACATCCGCTAGGATGTACAGGCGCAAAACTTACAACGACCCTCATTCACGAGATGACAAGGCGCGGCGTCCGTTATGGACTCTGTACCATGTGTATTGGTGGTGGAATGGGAGCGGCTGGAGTCATCGAAAACCTGAACGTGTGATCGGTGACGATGACTGATAATCGAAGTAATGTTAGCAGCAATTATAGCCGTAACTATTGCAGCAATGCTTGCAGAATAAATTGACTAGCGCCATGAATCTGCCATTTTACAACTTCCTGACCGCGCTTCCCGACTGGGCAGCCATACTTGCCATCGTTCTTGTTTTGTTCACCGCAGGTTACACAGGAATGGGTGTTCGTGTCTGGATCCTCCTCGTTGCCATCGTCATGTATGGACTCGGCGCAGGAAGCGGGAGTTGGATCGTGTTGGGCGTATTCGCGCTGGGTTTCGGGCTACGTCTCGTCCGTCGAGTGGTGTCGCGAGGTCTTATCTGGCTGGTCGAGAAGATGAAGTTCATGCCGTCCATATCCCAGACCGAGCAGGAGGCGATTGATGCCGGAACCGTTTGGGTTGAGGGCGAGCTGATTTCGGGTAAGCCGGATTTTAAGAAGATGATGGAGGAGGATTTTCCTGGCCTGACGGCCGAAGAACAGGAATTCTTGGACGGTCCGGTCGAAGAACTTTGTAACGTGGTACGTGATTGGGACGTTTTTCTTCGAAAAGACCTGCCGCCCGAAGCGTGGGAAGTCATGAAAAAGCACCGTTTTTTCGGGATGATCATTCCCGAGGAGTACGGTGGGTTAGGATTTTCTGCCTCGGCGAACAGCGCGATTGTTGGAAAGGTGAGCGCGACCAATACGGTTCTGGGTATTACGGTTATGGTCCCAAACTCACTGGGGCCTGCGGAACTCCTGATTCACTACGGTACGAAATCGCAGAAGGATTATTATCTGCCTCGACTCGCGCGACACGAGGAAATCCCTGCGTTCGCGTTAACGGAGCCCGGCGCGGGCTCGGACGCCGGCGCCATCCAGTCAACAGGCGTTGTATTTCGTGGTAACGACGAGAAATTGTATCTCCGTCTGAATTGGGAAAAGCGGTATATCACATTGGTATCTGTAGCCACGGTATTGGGTCTTGCCTTCAAAATGAAGGACCCGGAAAACCTCCTTGGGAAAGGCGTTGATCTGGGGATTACGTGTGCATTGATCAAAACGGACGCACCGGGTGTGGAGACGGGTATGCGTCACGACCCAATGGGAATTCCCTTCCACAATGGCCCAACTTTTGGTCGAGATGTGGTTGTTCCTCTGGAAGAGGCCATCATTGGAGGCATCGAAGGGGCCGGTAAAGGATGGGGTATGTTGATGGAATCGTTAGCAGCGGGTCGAGGAATATCGCTTCCGGCGGTGAGCACGTTTAGTTCGAAAATGGTCGCACGCGTTGCGGGGGCCCACTCCGTTGTCAGGAAGCAATTTGGCCTTTCAATCGGAAAATTCGAAGGAATTGAAGAACCGCTCGCTCGAATCGGTGCGTTCACATACATCATGGATGCAGCCCGTCGTTACACGAACGGGATTCTGAATAAGGGCGGGAAACCGGCCGTCGTAACGGCAATCATGAAATACAACACGACGGAACTGTTTCGAAAAGTCATCCTCGACGGCATGGATATACTGGGTGGAAACGCGATATCTCGCGGCCCTCGAAATGCGTTGGCACACGCATATATCAATACTCCGATCGGAATCACCGTAGAAGGGGCGAATATCCTGACGCGGACGCTCATTATTTTCGGACAGGGTGCCATTCGGTCCCACCCGTTCGTTTTAAGGGAAATCAATGCACTGCGTGACAAGGACGTGCGAGCGTTTGACGAAGCCTTTTGGGGCCACGTCGGCATGGTGATCCGGAATCTCTTCCGGCTTATCGGACTGACGTTAACCAGAGGGCGACTTGCTTCATCGCCGGTAGATGGGCCTACATCCAAGTACTTTCGGAAGCTGGCATGGGTGTCGGCAAAATTCTCGTTTTGGGCGGACCTTTCTATGTTTTCGCTGGGTGGAGATCTCAAAAGGAAAGAAAAACTAACGGGTCGGTTCGCGGATATTTTTTCATGGATGTTTCTGGCTGTCGCCACTCTCCGCCGGTTTGAGGCAGATGGGCGACCATTGGAAGATCTACCTCTCGTCCGTTGGAGCATGAGTTATGCTTTATCGGAAATACAGTCGTCATTTGAACAGATTTACGACAACCTGAAGATTCCAGGCTTGACCCTGTTGATGAGGGGTCCACTTGGGCTCTTTTCTAGAATGAATCGTTTTAGCAGCCGACCGGACGATCTCACTGGTCATCAAGTGGCCGTAATTCTTCAGACCCCCGGACCGCAACGCGACCGACTCACATCCGGTATCCATCTACCCAGCGAGAATGACTGGCCCGTCTCCCGACTGGATCACGCCATGGAGATTAGCGTGGCAGCGGAGCCCATCATTTCTCGAGTAAGGAATGCGGCGCGATCTGATACCATTAAGAGAGGTCCACTCGCGGACATGCTTACCGAGGCCGTCGAAAAACAATTAATCTCGAAAGAGGATGCGCAACAGGTTACGGATGCTGAGATGATTCGCGACGACGCCATCCAAGTCGACTCATTCACTCTTGAAAAATACGGATTGAACGCAGTCATTCACGATACGGAGCCCCTGTGGGAAGATGGCGAGGTACCGTCCGATTCGCCCGGTCTATGAGTCGTCACGTCGTCCTGTCAAGAGTCGTCACATCGGTTCAATCCAATTGGATTCGCAATAGCGAAAACACTCGAAACTCCGTCGGGTGATCAGTGTACCAATGGACTCAATTTCTGTTAGTAGATAACACAAGGACTCATGGCAACGGACGCGATGAACGAAAGCTGGGCGCGCGTAATGACGCAGATCCAGACCATTTGGAGCGAGCAAGAATTTACAGTCGCAGAACTGAAGAAAGCCCGCGGAGATTTGAAAAAAATGGTAGCCTTGATCAACGAGCGGACTGGCGAGGAACAATCTGACATCCTTCAGAAGATTACGGCGCTTCTCTAGCCTCGATTCTTCCCGTCCTAAGAGTCCAATGAGTCCGACCACCGGGCACGGGCTGTTTTCCTTCTGTCAGTTACAAATTCAGTATGCCTAGTAAAACTGGACTTGGAAGTGAACTCGATATCGGTGAGAAGTCGGTCAAAATTCGAATGGAATCCTTGGCCGAGTTGATCGATGAACTTGAGCTTCGCCGAACCGAAGTCGCTGAGGGCGGCGGAAAAAAGCGCCAGGAAAGGGAACACGAGAGAGGGAAACTCCTCGCACGAGAACGTGTCTCCAGATTGCTGGATGAGGGGAGTGATTTTCTGGAGATGGGCACGTTCGCTGCCTATGGCATGTACGAAGAAGAGGGTGGTTGCCCATCGGCTGGTACAGTGATGGGCCTGGGGAAGGTGTCCGGAAAACTTTGCATCATCGTTGCGAATGACGCCACGGTAAAGGCGGGTGCCTGGTTTCCGATGACGGCAAAAAAGAATCTTCGAGCCCAGGAGCTGGCGCTCGAAAATCGGATTCCAATTATTTATCTGGTGGATTCGGCGGGAGTATTTCTCCCAATGCAGGACGAAATATTTGCCGATAAAGATCATTTTGGAAGGATTTTTAGAAATAATGCCGTTTTGTCGAGCCTGGGTGTCCCTCAAATCAGCGCAATCATGGGAAGCTGCGTTGCGGGTGGTGCGTATCTCCCGATCATGAGTGACGATGCTTTGATTGTCGAAGGCACCGGGTCGGTATTTCTTGCGGGGCCTTTTCTGGTTAAGGCTGCAATTGGCGAGACGACCGACAAAGAAACGCTTGGCGGGGCGGTCACACACTCTAAGATCTCAGGTGTTACAGACTATCTAATGGCGGACGATGACGAATGCCTTACTACCATTCGCGACTTAATCGGCCGATTGGGAGAGCGTCCAAAGGCTGGATTTGATCGAATCGATTCTACAGAACCGGAATACGCTGCCGAGGATTTGTACGGTATTATTCCGGTGTCTTCCTCTGCTCCGTACGACATGCATGACGTACTCTCTAGAATAATCGATGCCGGATCCTGGACGGAATACAAGAAGGGGTACGGTCAGACGATTTTGACCGGATATGCCCGCATAGATGGATGGAGTGTAGGAGTCGTCGCCAATCAGCGCCTGGTCGTTCGGGCGAAAGGAGGCGCTAAATCCCGCGTCGACGAGATGCAGGCGGGTGGCGTAATATATTCAGATTCAGCAGATAAGGCAGCGCGCTTTATAATGAGCTGCAATCAGAAGCGGATTCCGCTCGTGTTTTTTCAGGATGTGACCGGCTTCATGGTGGGGTCCAGAGCGGAGCACGGTGGGATCATCAAGGACGGAGCGAAAATGGTGAGCGCTGTAGCCAACAGTGTGGTACCCAAATTTACGGTGATCGTAGGAAATTCCTACGGTGCGGGCAATTACGCGATGTGCGGGCGAGCGTACGACCCACGTTTGATTCTGGCTTGGCCAACTGCCCGAATCGCAGTGATGGGAGGGGCTCAAGCGGCGGAAACGCTCATGCAGATCCAATCGGCGAAGCGAGAACGAGAAGGAGAGGTTTTAACCGATAAACAAAAAGCTGCCTTGCTCAAGGAAATTCAGGATCGCTACGACGCTCAGACGTCCCCCTATTATGCAGCGGCCAGGTTATGGGTCGATGAACTGATCGATCCGGTAAAAACGCGACTGTGGCTCTCGACCGGTATAGAGATGGCGAACCACAATCCGGACATTCCACGATTCAACCCGGGAATCATACAGACCTAAGCGCCCATACACTCACACACCTAGGATCCATATGGACGGTTCGTCAATGTCAAAGCCTATTTGGAAGCGGTCATTCGATATTGAGTGGCTGAATCAGTTCAGTGAGAACTGTATGGTCTCGCACATCGGAATCGAATTTGTTGAGATCGGAGATGATTTCTTAAGGGCTCGAATGCCGGTGGACAAAAAGACTACCCAGCCGCTTGGAATACTCCACGGAGGAGCTTCAGTAGCGCTTGCTGAAACACTGGGAAGCACTGCCGCCCATTGCACCGTTGAAGATGATCAGTACTGCGTCGGGATAGAGATAAATGCAAATCATATCCGCCGTGCTACGAGCGGAATGGTAGAAGGCATCGCACGTCCCGTACACTTGGGGAAAACGACCCAAGTCTGGGAAGCGGAGATCACGGATTCTGAAGGCCGGTTGGTGAGTACCAGCCGGATGACCATGGTTGTTCTCCAGAAACAGTAATTGCTTCGACCATTTCCAGTTTGGAGCACGTATTGAAAGGGGAATAGCTGCTTCGTGCTACATAAACGGGAAACGTGCTCCGGACCCGTAATTATCTACGCACTCGTGCTACGCCCTACCTTGCGGACATATGGTACCACCCGAATTCCGCTCACCGTATCTTGCCGAATGCGATTGCCCACCACATTATTAGTAGCATCAGCAGCGTTTGTTCTGCTTCAGATTGGAAGCTGCAGCACATCGCACATACCGGAGAGCTCCAACAACAGAACCGCCAAATCAGAATTAGATGCGGGCAACTCCGACCGTTTGGACGAAAAGGATATCGTAGACTCGACACCGGCAGGAATTACGCGGTACCGAATTCCGGGAAGTACGATCTCGTTTGAGATGGTTACGGTTTCAGGAGGAGCGTTCAAGCTGGGGACGCCGGCCGAAACTGAAGGAGCAGACGAGGACGAAGCGCCACAAGTCGAAGTGACCGTCGACGCTTTTATGATTGGACGGTTTGAAGTCACGCATGATGAATACGCGCTGCTCCGATACGTCGACCGGGACACCGATTCGACGGCCGTTGAGGGGCACCGTATGGATGTCGATGCTATTGCCCGGCCGAGCACACCCTACGAGGATCCCGCACACGGAATGAGCGGACGCGGATTTCCGGCTGTTGGCATGACACAATGGGGGGCGTTGCAATACGCGAAGTGGCTGACGGAAAAAACGGGCGAGTTTTTTAGACTACCCACGGAAACCGAATGGGAACTCGCCTGCACCGCTGGTGGAAATGCCGACCTTACCGAGTCATCACTTCGGGAAAGAGGATGGTACAAAGGCAACTCAGGGACAGAATTGAAAAAGGTAGGTACACGATCTGCCGACGCGCTCGGGATTCACGACTTACTTGGTAATGCAGCCGAGTGGACACTCGATCAATACGACGAAGCATTTTATGAGTCGATCGAATCAACCGATGGGTTCAACCCGTGGAGGCGTCCTGATCGACTCCACCCGAGAACCGTCCGTGGGGGTGCCTACGACGACGACGTTTCGGAAGTCCGCTGTACAGCCCGGATGGAATCCAATTTGAACTGGAAGAGCAGAGATCCACAGATTCCCAAAAGTTTTTGGTGGAATACCGATTCACCATTTGTAGGATTTCGGCTCGTTCGGCCCCTAAACCAACCAAGCGAAGACGAACAAGTCGCCTTTTGGCAATTCGTTTTAGGAGAATAAACCCGATTTCTCGTCTATATTCCTCGAACCCCACTCCTATTTGCACACCACAAACGGGTCTACGTCGACATGAAGAACCCAACGATCAAATTAGACGGTGTTTCACGCCGTGACTTTGTAAAAACGTCAGCAGCCGTTGTTGGCTCACTGGTTGCTGCTCATTTCCCCGAAAGTGCCAGCGCGTTTTATCCGTCTGAGGACGTGATCAGAATTGGCCTGATCGGCTGCGGAGGACGCGGTACGGGAGCAGCGGTTCAGGCTCTCAGTACATCCCAAAACGTACGTCTTATTGCGATGGCGGATGCATTTCAGGATCAGCTGGAGGATAGTCTAGAGAACATCACGAAAGCGGATGCCGATTATGCCGAGGCCGTTGCCGGGCGGGTTGATGTGCCCAGGGATCGTCAATTTGTTGGATTTGACGCATATAAACAGCTAATCCCCCTGGTCGACGTCCTGGTCATCGCGACCCCTCCAGGATTTCGTCCGATTCACTTCGCGGCTGCGATCGAAGCCGACAAGCACGTATTCATGGAAAAGCCAGTGGCCACCGATGCGCCGGGTATCCGAAGCGTGCTGGAGACGGCTGAACTAGCGATGCAGAAGAAATTAAATGTGGTCGTTGGGCTGCAGCGCCACTATCAGATTCGTTACCAGCGGTGGGTTGAGCACCTGCAGAATGGAATGATAGGGGACATTACGATGTCGCGAGTCTACTGGAACAGTTCCGGCGTGTGGGTTCGGGCTCGCAAACCGGGTCAGACAGAGATGGAGTATCAGATGCGCAACTGGTACTATTTCAATTGGCTCTGCGGAGATCACATCGTAGAACAACACATCCACAATATTGACGTTTCGAATTGGGTCAAGCAGGGGCACCCGATCCGGGCCCAGGGACAGGGAGGCCGACTCGTACGCAATGGACCGGATCACGGACAGATTTTCGATCACCACTATGTTGAGTACGAATACGAAGATGGGAGCAGGATGATCAGTCAATGCCGCCATATGCCCGATTGCACGAATCGGGTCACCGAGGCCTTTCACGGATCAAATGGGGTGGCGTCCCGGCCTGGATTGATCCAGTCTACTTCGGGTCACACGCTGTTCGAGCACGAGGGCAAGAACGACCCCGATCCCTATCAGGTAGAACATGACGAGCTCTTCGCTGCCGTTGCGGCCGGTGAATACAAATTCGCCAATGCGAAATATGGTGCTGAATCGACGTTTACTGCCATTCTTGGCCGAATGGCAACGTATTCAGGTCAAGTGTTGGATTGGGATGAAGCGTTGGCCTCCGAAGTCAGTGTGATGCCAGAGAGATTCGCTTTCGACGCGGATCCTCCAGTTCTTCCAGACGCAGATGGGCAATATCCTATTCCCGAACCAGGCGTTACCATGGTTATCTAATCTTGAACACGTCGATGTGATGGTTATTTAACGGTTAAAGGGCCGAAGTGACGATTATCTGAGAATCAACCCGGCGAACCGACGGCTGTTTAAACTTCAAACATTTAAAACGGATGAGAAGACGCGCCTTTGTGAAGTTGGGTCTTGCCGGTACCGCCGCTTCGGCGATCCCGGCGAATCAATTGTTCGGTCGAAGTCGAAGCAAGACAGGAAGCTTTTCTCGATCGGCCAAATCCTTTCAGCTCAACTATGCCCCTCACCTAGGGATGTTTAGAAACCATGCAGGTAGCGACCCGGTGGATCAGCTTAATTTCATGGCCGATGAAGGGTTTACTGCTTTCGAAGACAACGGAATGCGGAGTCGCGAGGTTTCCGTTCAAAATGCGATGGCCCAGACGATGACGAATCGTGGTATTCAGATGGGTGTCTTCGTCGCGCACAAGATCTATTGGAATGAGCCTAATTTGGCATCGGGTGATCTGGATTGGCGGGAGGAATTTCTTTCGTTCATCCGACAATCGGTGGATGTTGCCAGACGGGTGAACGCCACATGGATGACGGTTGTCCCTGGATTCGTGGCTCTCAGAAAAGACGCGGGCTATCAAACCGCCAACGTTGTTGAAAGCCTCAAACAAGCATGTGAACTGCTGGAGCCGCACGAACTTGTGATGGTGCTCGAACCGCTGAATCCGCACGACCATCCTGGTCTTTTTCTAACCAAGATTTCGCAGGCGTACGAGATCTGTAAGGCCGTCGCCAGTCCCGCGTGCAAGATTCTTGATGATTTATATCACCAGCAGATCACAGAGGGAAACCTGATTCCGAATATCGATACGGCGTATGATGAAATCGCCTACTTCCAGATTGGCGATAATCCGGGGAGAAATGAGCCAACAACAGGCGAGATTAACTTTAATAATGTTTTTAAGCATATCCACGACAAGGGCTACTCCGGTATTCTGGGTATGGAACACGGTAATTCACGATCTGGAACCGCCGGGGAAAGAGCAGTTATTGATGCCTATCGCGAAGTCGATTCCTTCTGATCAAATCCCTCAAGAGTACGCTCGATATCGTCGGTCTTACGTGTCACCGCCGAGTCAGCAATCTGCCAAATGAATCAGCTTCGGACAGAAAACATAGGCAAGCGATTTGGTCGACGTGTTCTCTTTAAGAGAATTTCAATCGAGGTTAACCCTGATCGTACGCTTGCCATCACCGGGTCTAACGGGTCAGGGAAGTCTACGCTTATCCAGATATTGGCTGGTGTGATGAGACCCACGCGGGGTGCGGTCGATCTGTTCGTCGGAAACGGTAAAATCTCCAACGAGGAAAGACCCATGCATATCGGCCTGGTTGCACCGTACTTGAATCTCTATGATGCTTTCACGCCCACCGAAAACCTGCGATTCGTAGCGAAGGCTCGCAGTTTTCCTTCGTTTCAAGATCGCATTTCCACTGTGCTCGAAAAAGTAGAACTGAGCACAAGAGCCCACGATCCGGTGGGCACGTTTTCCTCGGGGATGAAGCAGCGGCTCCGGTTTGCGTTCGCCCTTTTTGCCGAACCTCCCGTCCTCTTGCTCGATGAGCCGAGTGCAAACCTCGATGCCAACGGTGTGAAGCTCATTCATGCTATCATTCAACAAGCCAGCACCGATGGTCAAATTGTCATCATCGCAACAAACGACGCTGACGAAGCAGCGTCGTGCGATGATTCGATTAATGTAGAGGACTTTCGTTAGCGGTTAGGTTGGGCGCACCATAGCCATACTGGCCACGCTGCACCGATTGACAGAGCATTTCAGCAGGATGTTGATTGCCGCCAGCATCGTTGCCCCCGTCGTAATCACGTCGTCGACGAGTAGGATATGCAGTTCGCCCAGGCTGTCCGATTTCGCAGCCATAAACGCACCTGAAAGGTTTTTCATACGTTCAGCTCGGTTGAGTTGGATTTGCGAGCTCATCAAATTTGTGCGACGCAGCGTATCTGGAGAAACCTCTACTCCCAGTTCAGCTCCAATGCCATCAGCCAGGGCTTCAGACTGATTAAATCCACGCTCGAGTGCTCGTATCGGGTGCACCGGAACAGGGACGATCAGGTCCGGAAAGCTTTTCGGACCCGTATTGGATACCAATCGCAGTCGCTGAGCGATAGCTCTTCCAACCATTCGACCCAATCGATAACCCTCCCCGTATTTGATTTTGCGATGCAGTATTCTGACGGGTCCAGCCAAGTCGTAATACCACAGTGATACAGCGTGTTCAAGGTGAACTTCTATCCCCGCCTCCGTCAGAATCAGTCGCACATCGTCTTCAGAGGGTTGCTCGAGCATGGAGTGGCAATAGGTACATATGGGGATCGAGGAGAGGCCCGCGACGACTCCGCATCCCGCGCAGGTGGTTGGAAAAATCAATGTGAGCTTATGTGTTCTGACCCACTCCGATTACCGATAGCCAGATGAAGGGGAGTTTGATACCATTGGATGAGGATCGCGCAAATTGACCTCTGGACAGTCGAAAGGCGGGCCATGGCAGATACAGGAGATCCTCAAAAGTTGTATCATACCAATCGTGTTCAGAATGGTGTTCATAGAGGACACGAGACAAGAATCGGTAACGGCGAGTGGGTCGGATATGGCTAGCAGAAAACGAAAGGGAATG
>SMXL01000110.1 GCA_004356385.1 Bacteroidota bacterium | reverse complement strand
GACAAGTTGAAAGAGTTAGGCTACGACGGAATAGATCGTCTGCCTTATTCGATAAAGGTCCTGCTTGAGTGCACGCTCAGAAACTGCGATGATTTTCTCGTTACGCAGGATGATGTAAAGAAGTTGGCCACCTACGATCCGAAAGCGCCTGCGAAAGTAGAAATTCCGTTTCTTCCATCTCGTGTTCTGTTGCAGGATTTTACGGGAGTGCCTGCGGTCGTCGACCTCGCTGCGATGCGTTCTGCAATGGGCCGTCTGGGCGGCGACCCGGACGAGATCAATCCGCGGGTTCCGGTTCACCTCGTCATCGATCACTCGGTTCAGGTGGATTCTTTTGGAACACCAGACTCGATAGTCATCAATGCTGATCGCGAATTTGAGAGAAACAACGAGCGGTACGAGTTTCTTAGATGGGGAAAACAAGCCTTTGACAATTTCTCGGTCGTCCCGCCTGCCAGTGGCATTTGCCACCAGGTAAATCTCGAGTATATCGCCCGGTGTGTATGGAGTAAAAAGGAAGACGACGGACTAAGCACGTACTACCCGGATTCATTGGTCGGAACGGATTCTCACACTACCATGATCGATGGGCTCGGCGTTGTGGGCTGGGGCGTGGGAGGCATCGAAGCAGAAGCTGTGATGCTCGGGCAACCTGTTTATATGTTGATGCCAGAGGTAATCGGATTCAAATTAAGCGGTTCGCTTCCGGAAGGAGCGACGGCAACGGACCTTGTTCTTACCGTAACCCAGATATTAAGAGAGTTTGGCGTGGTAGGTAAATTTGTAGAGTTCTTCGGTCCCGGCCTTGAACACATGAGCGTCCCTGATCGCGCTACAATTGCAAACATGTCGCCGGAGTATGGCGCCACGATGGGTTTCTTCCCGATCGACCAGGAGACTCTGAATTTCCTTACACGTACGGGTCGCTCGCCCGAGCTGGTCGAAGTGGTCAGGCGGTACACACAGGCCCAGGGATTATTCCGAACCAATGATTCTCCTGATCCAGAATTTCTACATGTTCTTGAACTCGATATGTCAACGGTTCGGCCGAGTTTGTCTGGCCCGAAACGTCCACAGGACCGGATCAACCTTGACGACATGCAGACGTCGTTCCGCCAATCACTCTCGGCGCCCGCGGGCCCGCAAGGATTCGGTCTTTCAGATTCTCAGCTTAATATGGTTGGCGCGTACAATGACCCGACTGGAGACATTGAGACCTTGACCCACGGAAACGTGGCTATTGCAGCCATCACAAGCTGTACAAATACCAGCAATCCGTCTGTAATGATTGGAGCTGGTCTTGTAGCGAAAAGGGCGGTAGAAAAAGGACTGTCTGTCCCCTCTTTCGTTAAAACAAGCATGGCACCTGGTTCGAAAGTTGTCCGCGATTACCTGGAAGAAGCCGACCTGCAGCGATACCTGAATAAGATTGGATTTGATATAGTCGGGTACGGCTGTACCACCTGCATCGGCAACTCTGGCCCGTTGCCGGAGGCTGCTTCTGCCGCCATTGCCGATGGCGACTTGATTGCGGCAGGTGTTCTTTCCGGAAATAGAAATTTCGAAGGCCGTATTCACCAGGAAGTCCAGGCAAACTATCTGGCATCTCCCCCACTCGTTGTGGCCTATGCGCTTGCTGGAACGGTGGATATCGATCTTTCAACTGATCCCCTCGGCACCGATACCGATGGAAATCCTGTTTATCTGAGAGATATCTGGCCTTCGAGCCAGGAAATAAGCGACCTTGTAACCCGGTGTGTGACACCCGAAATGTTCGCTCGTGAGTACGACGGCATTGAGGACAGCAATGAAACATGGAATGCCATTCAGATTCCTGAAGGGTCGATTTATGAGTGGAGCAATACGTCAACATATATCCAGGAGCCACCATTTTTCTTTGACTTGACTCCTGATACACCGTCGATCAAGTCGATCGCCGGAGCCCGAGTTCTTGTCATGGTTGGCGACTCAATCACTACGGATCATATATCGCCGGCAGGCGCTATCTCACCTGATTCACCCGCTGCTGCGTACCTCACCGAAAACGGCGTATCTCGTTCTGATTTTAATTCGTATGGATCTCGTCGTGGGAATCATGAAGTCATGATGCGTGGCACATTCGCCAACATCAGACTCAAAAATAAGCTCGTTCCCGGAACTGAAGGTGGAATTACCAACTATCTCCCGACAAACGAAGTTATGAGCATATTCGATGCCGGAATGAAATATCAGGAAGCCGGAATTCCGCTCGTTGTATTGTCTGGTAAAGATTACGGCATGGGATCGAGTCGCGACTGGGCTGCGAAAGGAACGTTACTGCTTGGCGTTAAAGTTGTAATCGCTGACAGTTTTGAGCGAATTCACCGTTCCAATCTTATCGGGATGGGCGTTCTTCCCCTGGAATATGCGAACGGGCAGACCGCCGACTCGCTGGGCCTGGATGGTACCGAGACATTTGATGTCGATGTTTCCGACGATCTTACGGCGCGCTCTACCATCAATGTTCGGGCGGTCCAAGTCGACGGAACCACAATCGAGTTCGAGACGAATTCGCGCCTCGACACACCGGTTGAAGTGGAGTATTACCGGAATGGCGGAATCCTGCACTACGTTTTGAGGGAGTTTCTAAACTCGTCGACGGTCGACGCCTGAGCGAGAATACGAGCGCGGAAGCCTTACTGCTCAGGACTATTTGACTTCTTCGAGCAACATCACACCGTTCTCGTGGGCTGGCAAAAGTATCTGCCCGTACGAGACCATGGCGATCTTGCCCGTATAGGCATCACGCAGAATAGTGTCGTCGTCGAAGACGAGTGATACTTTTAATCTCACCTTTCCGCTCGCTCCGAGTACAACCAGAACCTCATCAACGTCAGGACCTATTCGCAGCCCCCGGTAGAACATATACGGGTCATTTGAGATGTCCTCATGAGCTCCTTCCCCGATCGCGGGGTGTTTATCTCGAAAGGAACCAAGGATTCTCCAGTGTTCCATAGTAGCAGGATCAGACGCGACCTGACCATCATGAAGGGCTATAACTCCTGGTTGCAAAAGAAGTGAGTTGAGATCATTGATAGTAAACGACTCGGTGCCACTCATCATACCTATGTTCGACACGTCCGGATGATTGACGGCAAACTCTACAGATCTACTGAACTGGTTTCTGAGGGCAAGATCGTCAGACTCCCTGGGGAGGACCCACGATTTATTCATCGCCGCATCAACCCACAACATTCCTTCGAAAGTGTCGATCTGTTCTGCGTCCTCAAACACAGCCCCAATCCAAAGTCGATCGTCCTCGGTATCTGCCTTCCGCAAAGCAGCCATATCATTTCCCGCCTCCGATGCAGCCAAGTTCACGATTATCCCATCGACTCCCGTTTGCTCCCTCAGAGCATTAAACGCAATTGCATCCTCAGCACCACACCAGTTTTCTCCTCCCTCAAACAGTGCTACGCGCATGCCAAGAGAGTGTGATGCAGCAATGAGATCTTTGAACCCGGTTGCGCCACCGATTGTCACATCCAATTCCTTTCCGGCAATCGCACATTTTTCAGACCCCTCTGATTCACCGGCAGATGCAGATGCCAAGGACAACTCAGTCATAGCAGCCGAAACGACCAACGCTTCGATTCCGTGTCCTCTGAACGGGCTCTGATTTAAACGCGCTGTTAATTCTGCAAAACTCTGATAATCGCTGGTTCCGTCGGAATTAACGACCACCATATATGTCGTAACGCCCGACCAGGAAAACGGATATCCTGAGTCATCTCCGGCGCGGGACTGCGCCTGCAGTTCCCCCGGTCCTGTGATCAGCACCACAGCGCCGAGCAATGCGGCAAAAAATGTCAGTTTGGGTCGGGAAATCATGCGAAGCACGAATAAGGGCATTCAGAAATTGGAGAGGCGATATTTATCGTAACAAAATAGTACGTTTGAGAGGGAAAGTCTCGTGATCAGCTGGAGCAATATATCAGCCTCGTTATCCCGGCGCCTGGCCACCCGCCACAAAAAAGTCATCCTGGCGCCATGCACAATCGACGTCGACGAACCCCGCTCGTTCCATCGCCTTCAATTGCCGATACAAGGAGAGAGAACCAACATGATCACCTACGATGACGTGTCCACCAGGAGTAAGAGATGCCCGAATACTTTGAAAAAGTAATTCGAAACGGCCCTCTGCCTCTGCAACCGACAAGTTTTCGCCCACCAACTCATGCAAAGAAAGAGTAGCGACCACCACATCGTACGGCCCGCCGGGAAGAGGATTTCCATCGGTGGAAATCGTTGCCTCGATCGTTTCCGGATCCACCTGTAACTCATTCAGCTTCGCACGGGCAATATCCAGCATTTTAGTATCCCGATCGATGAGTACCACCTCGGACGTCGGATAGGCGGATAGAACGGTAAAACTGCCATTTCCTGTTCCGCATGCGAGATCACACACCAATGTATCATCTTCCAATGGTGGTAACGCAATCAGGAGTTCCTCCAACATGGGAATAGCAAGAGGCATGCGCCTCTCAAGGTGCAGATCGTACCAGTACCCATTCTGCCAGAACCCACCCTTTCGACCTAAATTCAGTCGCCAATTTGGCTTTTTCATCCCTTACTTTCTTCGGTGCAACAATGCAAAATTATCTTCGCAAGTTCCACACGACCGCCGCCGATAAGATCCGTCTAATTCAGGTGAAAATAATAGGATGCTTTACCTGCGAGCCTAATTCCGGAATATGCCGGATTTGTTGACGTGTCCCACATATCTCCCGAGAACACGTACTTCCTCAAACACGTCGGGCCGGATCAGGATATCATCGTATTTCTCGTTTGCCGGCTCCAGCCGCAAGCCCTGTTCGTCGTAAAAGACGCGCTTGAGCGACGTCTCGCCGTTGTATAAAATGGCTCCAATTCCGCCATTCGGAATATCATCATCGATCAACAAGACATAATCACCGTCGTGAATCTCTGCTCCGATCATCGAGGTCCCGGATACACGAATCGCAAACATCCTGTCGATCTGCGGAAAAAGAGTCTCAAGAGTAATTGTACCCAGATTTTCTTCAATGGCCTCCTGAAGCCTTCCCGCAGCGATGATCCCCTGAATCGGAATGCCAATTTCTGTAACGGGATCCTGGTTTTCTGGCGGCAGGTGAAATCCTGATTCATCCCGCATCAGGTACCCCTTTCTGAACAACGCCTGCAAATTCTGTGTGACACTGTTTGGAGATCGGAAGTCGAAGCGTTCACTGATCTCGCGATAAGTAGGCCACACGCCACGATTGCGAGCATAGTCCGCTATGTACGCCAGGAATTCTTTCTGCTTGGTTGTGAGTTCTCTACGAGGCATGATCTGAGACCGGGTCAAATATCTATCATATGTTACACATATGCTAACCTATGGAGAAAATAGCTGTGGTGCAAGTCTCGGGTACATACTTTCAGTGAGGACTTGTTCTCAGGATGGCCTGCCTAAGCGGGCGAAAACGCGTTCGCTTTTGTGCGGATATGCTTCTT
>SMXL01000109.1 GCA_004356385.1 Bacteroidota bacterium | reverse complement strand
GTCATCTTCTGACAAAAATGACTCGTACTCCGTGTCTTCGCTTTGGACGTCGGTGAAATACGTCCAGGCCTCATCTACGAGAGCCGGTTTGGCAAAGAACTCGAGCGCGGTTCGAGCCATCACTTTCGCTCCAGCGGTGGCTCCTTTATGAGCAATGGGAGTAGCCATGGCGATTGCGCTTGACCAATGATGGCCCTGGAGTCCTGGCACGTTGGATGGAAATCGTAGGGTAACCGTCGGTACGGCCCACGAAATATCTCCTATGTCATCGGAGCCGCCGCTGGAGGGCTCGGCAACGGGGGCTTCGAGTGTGTCCAGCTCGGTTTTCAGTCCGTCCGGATCCGATCCGATTTCTTTCTGAATGGCTTTGGCCAGTCTCTGATCGTTCTCTGACCATGTAGGCAATCCAACGTGCTTGATATGTCCGTACATGGTCTCGGCGATAATCTTGTTGAAGTGTCGGGGCCAGGCAGCGCCAAGGATCTGATAGGACATCTCGGTATCGGTCATCATCGCTGCGGCCTCAGCCATCTTGATTCCGATTTCGAAATTTGATTTGATTCTATCGTAGGTCATTTCGCGGAAATAATACCAAACCGAAGCCGTAACGGGGACCACGTTGGGTTGGTCGCCGCCATTGGTAATCACGTAATGCGACCGCTGGCGGGGACGAAGATGCTCTCTTCGAAAGTTCCATCCCGTGTTCATGAGTTCAACCGCGTCGAGCGCGCTACGCCCACGCCACGGTGCACCTGCTCCATGCGCTGCTTCACCGGTAAACGTAAATTCGGCCGAGACCAATCCGGTCCCACTGGGTTGGCCATAGGTGACGCTTAGATTGTTACTCACATGCGTGAAGAAAACAAGGTCCACGTCTTTGAATTGACCATCCCGGACGAACCAGGCTTTACTGCCCAACAATTCTTCGGCGACGCCTGGCCAGAGAACCAGCGTACCCATCAGACCTTCTCGTTCCATGATATTTTTTAACGCAAGGGCTGCTGTTACATTGACGGCCTGGCCTGAATTGTGACCCTCTCCATGTCCTGGGGCGCCCACAACGAGCGGGTCGTGATAGGCAACACCCGGTTTTTGGTTGGATTTTGGAATGCCATCGATATCGCTCCCGAATGCGATGACGGGATTTCCCGAGCCCCATGTGGCCCACCAGGCAGTGGGCAACCCGGATATACCATGCTCGATGTCAAAGCCGTTTTCCTCCAGAATCGATGTCACGTAACGAGAGGTTTCTATTTCCTGAAAAGCCAGTTCAGAAAAGCTGAAGATCATGTCGACCATGACCTGAGTGAGTTTCGACTGGTCCTGGACGGCGGTCTCGATTTCAGAAAGAAGGGATTCCAGTCGGTCTGGTGAAAGTCGATCCTGGGCATTAGCAAAAGGCCAGGAGAGGAAAAAAATAAGTAGCAGGGGGATGTGCTTTTTCATCGCGGGTGAATCGGTGGATCGGTGGGTTGGCAAATCGATGGATCGGTGGGGCGATTAATATACCATAACATGTCGGCCATTCGACATTGAATACAGCCTGTCGGCGGTTTAGCTTGGTTACGATTAGGAACGGAATCACACATCGCGGAGAGAAAGGACAAGGCTGTGAATGACTTACTACGCCGGTTGAAGCGACTCTTGCGGGCGGGGATGGGGAAGGACTTCTTTCCGCGGGTGCAGGTTCATTTCCGGACAATACGTCTCGGTTCTGAGTATGGCGGATGGTCGATTATTGCAGAGAGTCTGAGCAGCGAGTCGATTGTCTATTCCTTTGGGGTCGGCAACGATATCTCTTTCGATCTGGCATTAATCGATCGTTTCGGTCTCACCGTGCACGCTTTCGATCCCACACCGGACTCGATCGACTGGGTCCGAAAACAATCCATTTCCGATCGAATGGTGTTCCACGAGTTTGGTCTCTCTGATGTCGATGGTGAAGTCATGTTCAGGCCACCTAAAAATCCGGAGCACATTTCTCACACAACCCTAGATCGGCCGGAAACGGAAGACCAATCTTTCAGCGTACCTGTTAAACAGCTCTCGACCATTCTAAACGAGCTGGGCCATTCGCAGATCAACCTCTTGAAAATGGATATAGAAGGAACGGAGTATCAGGTGATCGATTCGCTAGCTCGTTCGGATATTCGCCCGCAGCAGCTCTTGGTAGAATTTCATCATCGATTTCCTGGAGTCGGGTTGAAGACCACCCGACGATCGCTCAAACAACTCAAGAGTATGGGATACAAACTGTTTTCGGTTTCCAAAAACGCGGAAGAGTTTGGATTTGTATACCACCCAGGCTCGATCATACCGGATTTGTTCATAGCTGGTTAGGAATTAGAACCGGAGCCACACTTTTCCCGACCGCTTCTGATAGTCCCGATAATCGTCTCCAAATTTCAGAATTAACTGATCTTCCTCCTTCGGAACCACAACCATTACGATCAACACGATTGAGATCGTCGACATCGCCGAGACGAACCAATTCGCTGCAAGTAGACTGAACGACACCAGGCTGAGACCGGCCACCATGTAAAGCGGATGACGTATGCGTGTGTAGATTCCGGTCGTGACCAGTTGGTGAGAATCTTTCGTGAGGATGGTCTCGGATATGTTGGCACCGATGGTGCTGAATACCTTGTAGATGAGCGGGACCACGATGATTCCGATTCCGAGCCCTGTCCAGCGGAGCCAATCTGGCAAGACGATCCTGGACCAATCCATCCAGGTCGGATTGATCATGTAGGTGAAGATCGGAAGGTAGAGAAGCAAGGCGAAAATCAGTCGCATCGCACCCATCTTCCATCCCTCTTTCGAACGCTCGATCGTTCCCGAGTCGCGACGCGCCCTCGACCGGAACGTCCCCGAGATTCCAGCCATCGAGACCAGGATGAGGATGAGGGCTATTCTGAATAATTGCTCGGGTTGCATGGTCAACTCGCGTTCAAACGGCACACGTATTGGCTTCTGACATGATCCCAATTCATTTCTGGCGATTGGGAGAAACGAATTCGATGGCGTCGACGAGCCCCTGAACCATTCCCTCTGAGGTCAGGTGCTGCTCGGCACATCGAAGGGCATTTTCGGAAAAAACGTTCCGGTTTTTCATAACGCGTCGAATACCGGATTCGAGCGAGGAAATGGTGCGCTTCGTGATGAATCCATTTTCACCGTCGATGACGGACTCAACTTCGGGTCCGTGAAACGGCGAATCTCCAGGAGCTTCCATCGTCACTAGAGGCACACCCAGCCCGAACGAATGGTTGGCCACCAGTCCAACGTAACCGGGTATGACCGTCACATCAGCCGCGTAGACATACGGACACGAATCCTCCAGAAGCGAGAGAGCCCCAAGAAAATGAACGTTTCTCAATTCCTTCTGGCTCACGATTTCACTCATTGGATCGCGGTCGGGACCATCGCCTATAATCAACAGCGACGCGTTGGTATCAGACTGGATTCGTAAAAAAACGTCCAACAATTCCCGTGTTCCTTTCCGGCGTATAAGTTGTCCAACGAATACAAGGACCACGTCGCCCTTGTTTACGCCCAGTCGTTCCCGGATCGCTGCTCGTCCTTCGCTCTCCAATACCTGTCTGAGAGCAAACAGCTTCCGGGTGTCCAGTGTATTCTGGGCAAGAAATAGCCGCGATGGATCCACGTATTTCGACAATCGATCTCGAACACTTTTAGTATAACAGGCGCAAGCCTCTACTCGACGCGCCATACGCAGCCGGTAAGCCTGCAACGGGTGCCGGGCCGAGAACGGTCGGTGAACGGAATAGAAAATTCCCCACAAGACACGTCCTGCTCCGCTAGCCCTAGCTTTACGAAGGAGGAAGGGGAGCGAAATCGATCGCGGTGAATCTTCTGCCAGCAAGGCCCGTGGTCGGGGGTAGCGTTTAAAAATCGCGTTGTAATTTTGAAAATGAACCCTGTCGCCCCACCAAAAGCGGTTTTTCAGTTGAATTCGCTCAAATAGCTCCGTCTGAGACTCGGAAGATTTCAGTACAGACGATCCGTGTGGGGGCTCGCCGGCGCAGACGACCAGGTTTCCGCCCAAAGCTTCATTCAACTGGTTGAGTACCGGGATTCGATAGGCCGGGACGTATCGAGTCACATAAAGAACTTTACCTTCCGTCGTCATTTTTTGTTCATTGTGCCAGATGCCGCGAACGTCTTATCATACGTTCCAATATCGGATATATTGAGATTGCACGTTTGACTGACTCCACCAGCGCCCGCAGATTGCTTTTCACAGCGACGATGATCGAAGATGTCTAAACCTCGCGTCATCGTATTCGGTCGTTTTCCGCCTCCGACGGATGGACAGTCTTTGTCGACCGAGCGATTCGTCACCATGCTTGGTTCCGAATATGCCTTCACTCGGATCGACTCTTCGGTTCCATCGGAAGCGGGCGCGCGTCAAAAGTTCGCGAGTTATCGTGAGTCAGGAAATAAGCTTCGGATTGAGATCTCGGGATCAGAGGAACAATGCATCGTCTGGCAATCTATTTCACCTCAGGTCACCGGTCACTTCCGAGACAGGCTTACAGTTCTGCCACATTTGAAGGGACATCGTACCATCGCAGTCATTCACTGGGGTTCGTTTGCAAACGTTTTTCAATCTCCTTTAACGAAGGCCTCTGCCCGGCGAATGGTTCGCCAAATCTCTCATTTCGTGTTCACGGACGAGCTGCTCTCGAATGCATGCGCCGAGTGGATCCCGTCAGACAAAAGATCGGTTATTGCCAACTCGGTCGATCCGGGTCTTCTTTGTTCGAACGAAGAAGTACAGAAAAAGCCGACGATTCGGAAGGATGGGTCACTCAGAATGCTGTTTCTGAGTAACATGATTAAAGATAAGGGATATTTGGACGTTCTCCGGGCGGGAAAGCTTCTTACTGACCAGGGACTTGATATTCGAATTGATTTCGTTGGGCGATGGATCTCGGAAACAGATAAGAGGGAATTCGACCAACTGGTCGAATCTTATGGATTGGCTCCGACGATTCACCATCATGGACTCATTGAAGACCGAGCCACCCTGAAGCAGTTCTATCTAAGTGCCGACGTATTTGTATTTCCATCGTTTTATTCGCATGAAGCGCAGCCGCTCTGCCTCATAGAGGCGATGTCAGCCGGTTTGCCGATCGTCACAACCAACAACGCGGGAATACCAAATATGGTACGAGACGGCATAGAAGGATTCGTCGTGCCCGCGCAGCATCCAGGCGCAATAGCTGCTGCCGTTCGCCAGTGCTCGGACAATCAGACATGGTTAACCTGTTCTCGAAACGCACGACGGCGATTTGTGGAGCGCTATCATCCGGATGCCATTCGAGAGAAATGGGTGACACTAGTCAATTCCATACACCCCAAGATTTGAAACGAGACGGTCTATGGACCATAAGATTGTAAAAAATCTTACCTGGCTGACGTTCGGGAATTTTCTAGTCAAACCGATCTGGTTTGTCTTTATCACCTACGTGTGCATTCGTTTCATAGGACTCAGGGAGTACGGGCTAATGACGGCGACGCTCGCTCTGATGGGAATTGTCGACGGTATTCTCACATTTGGAACGTCTCCTTATTCGATACGAGAGGTCGCCCGCAATACTGAAAAATCCACACTCTTCTTTTCGAATTTTTTACCGTATCGGTTTTCTGCTTCGGTGCTTGCGATCGCCATAGGTGTGGTCATCGAGCTGTTCTTGGGAAATCAGGCGATTCTGATAACTGCCGTTCTTGCAGGCACGTATATCCTGTTGATGAACGTGACGGAAT
>SMXL01000108.1 GCA_004356385.1 Bacteroidota bacterium | reverse complement strand
GTAGGAGCTCCGCTGCGTCTCCGCTTCCCATTCCACCGGCACGCCCTCCTTCAGAAACAGATCAATCGACATCACCTGAACGCCGTCGCGTGTGACCGACGGTGAAATTCCGGCGTCGGTGGGCTCCGGGTTTCGGGCAACGCCGGTCATCATAACCACAGACGCTCCATTGATATCCGCGTCCAAAATGCCAACCCGCCATCCCATCTCTTTGAGACCTGCTGCGAGGTTGACGGTCAACGAACTCTTTCCGACTCCACCCTTCCCGCTCATGACGGCAACCACATGGCCGATCTGATCCAGGCGAAGTCTCAGCTTTCGTTCCTGCTCCTGCACCTGCCCGGCGACATCAGAGCCACCATCCGTTAGAATGTCGTGATAGGTCTTCAACGATTCGTCTGCACCGTACTAGTCTTATTTCCCGTTCGTCTTCCCGTTCTGCTGTTTGATCATCTTCTCCATCACCTTCAAGCCCTCCTTGATGCCTTCCCCTACGATTTCGATGTCGATCAGATCTGTCTGCCTGGCTGCGGCAACCATTTCGATTCTCTTCTTGGTCGAGGTTCGCATAAATCCCTCCGGAACTCGATTGAGCCGCGCGGATGCTTCAGGCGTCCAAGAATATTTCCCATCTCGAATGTTCTGCGCCCCACTATTTTCACCACTTTGTGCTCCACCAACCGCGCGCTGTCCCAATTTCCCTCGATCTTCCAGGTTTTCCGTAGCCGCTTCTGCTCTTCCAACCACATCTTCAACCATTTCTTTCGTAATCAGGAATATTTTTCGGACGCGAGCGCGTTTTTCAATCTGTGCCTTGGCTCGACGGCGCTTGTATCCATCCGAAAGGGTTTTTACGAGCGTCCGAGCATCGTCCGTCCATTTGATTCTGACATTGTCAAAGGCTTTCTCTTCATGAATGGCACCTTCGAGCGGTGCGAGTTTCTCGATGTCTTCCCGGTCGAGTTTCTGGATCTGATCCGGCGGCGCACTACAAACCGTGCATTTTGTGGGCACGAAGTCGCGCCCTACCCAGCCACACTTCTGACAGACATAAACCGACCTGTCTTCTTCTCCAATTTTCTTGATGGCCACATCTTCAGCAATGATGCCCATCGCTTTCATCGACGATTCGGGAAGAATGGTCGAAAGCGCTCCCTCCAGGACAGACGTGGTGATAACCGAGTGTCCTCGCTCCATCGCCCATCGATGCACGATGGTTCGGGTTATCCCCTTTGCAAAATCAGGGGCCTTGTCCAGAATCCGCTGGGCTTCTTCTACCCAAATCATAGACTCCTCTGCCTTGACGTCTACGTCCGGCGAAAATCTTTTGCTCGAAAGCAGGACATTGCAGGGGACCAGGCGAAGCAGATTTTCCGTGTTACTGCCAACATCCATGGATTCATCGCTATGAACGCCTATGCGCCCCATCACCAGCATCCACGGCCTCTCGCGCCGGACGTATTCCAGAATTTTCTCAAAGGCCTTGCCATCCAGGAGCGTGATCTTGAGATCGACGTCTTCGTCTGCGGCGATTCGTCGGGATACCTCCAGGTGTGACTGGTAGATCTTAGCGAGGCCCGTATCTATAACATCCTCGTGGAGCTGTTCCTGCTCTTCGAACTTGAATACTTTGGATGCCTTTTCCGTGAGAACACCCACCAAGCTGTTGAACATTGCGTAGTGGAGGTACGGATCGTAAACCGAAATCGCCTCAACCGGCTTATCGAGTGCTTTCCCTAGTTCAATAGCGGATCTCAGGCCTGCATAGGCTTCCGGACTCCCATCGATCGCAACGACAATCGCGCCACCATCTTTATGCTGAACACCGTTTGAACTGTTCGACAACTGATCTTCAATCGGCGCCGTGTTTTTGATAACGATCGTGTCGGTACGCGTACGCCTGACTACCCGCTCGCACACGCTCCCGATCTGACTATCGCGAACCGCTCCAAGACCCAGCGCGCCCATGATGACGAGATCGTAGTCGTTACTGTTGATGTCTTCTGAGATGACCTCGAAATTTTTTCCGTCGTACAACTTAGGTTCGAACAGGAGATTGGCTTCCATCGCCTGTTTGTGCATGACAGTCAAGTAAGAATCAGAAATCAGTTCGAGACCCATCGTAATGAGTGAATCATGGATCTTGCGCTGTTTCTCCATCTCCGCTTCGACCAGGTATTCTTCGGGAAGAGTGAATTCCATTTGCTTGAATCGGTAGTCGTGCAGCCGGGCAGCATAGGCATGACTCCCCACGAGGGTCGCACCAAATTGGCCTGCTAAATGAACGGCAAGCTCTATAGACGCTCGGGAGTGGTCAGAATTGTCAACGGGGACAAATATTTTATCGTACATAATGGAGTTCTAGGGTGGGAAGTTTTCTTTTGGGACGCTACCGGAGCCGCTTCATCTGGGCAAGAATATAATCGAGACGGTCGGCAACATATACCATGGTGTCCCGGGTTGTTTCCGCAATCTCCGATTCGGGGAATGATAGACTCACGATGGCCGCGTTCAGGTGCTCGATGCTGACCGCATTCATTTCTCGATTCAGCTCGTCGTGAAACAATGACAGGTGGTAACGCACTGTCACGAGCGTCGTATGGAGATCGGAACCGGGCTCGTTACCATGAATCATGTCTCCCAAGCGTGAGATTTCAAGCTGTACAATGGCCGGTGCCTTTTGAGCGAATTCGTCGTGCTCAATAAAGTGAACCTCGTTTAGTCGTTGGTAACGCCTGGATCTCTTATGTTCTACGCCTGAAGTCATTTCAGCTCACGGGGATGTCGTCTTCAATTGGTGACTGTAGACTTTCCCACATCTGCCAAAGACCACCCATGCGACGCCTGAATTCCGCTGGATCCTGCTGAATGGTGTCGAACGAGAACTCAGGAAGCAACAGTTCCAACCGTTCGATCAATTCCTCTTTCAGAATCCACTTCTGCTCTAAATAGTTCAGTACCAGGTGATAATCTAGATCTCCACCACGGGCAATACTTCGATAACTGACTGAATACGGGTCGAAATGAAATACTTTAAGCTGGATATCACTCAGCCAATGGTCATCGATCACGGCTCGATGTCTCGCTGCATATCCTTCGGGCAATGGAATTACTTCTCCGGGGAATTCATCCGAGGCTTTTACACCCAATTCACCCGCCACCTTCACCACCGCGAGATTGAAAGCCTCTCGATCCACAAAATCCACGGACGAGCAGAATTCGAGTCTATCCGTAAACCTGACTAAACCCTCTAGGACGAGAGAGGTCTCCCCCACCAGATATATCGTTCCGGACCGAGAAAAGGCGGTATCAATCTCGCCAAAGAAACGGGCGATCGTCGACTGATTGATCAATTGAACCGCCATGGCTTCATTCTGGTGACTGATTCAGGAATTAGTTCGCTGGGATGTTTGGAGCAAGGTCTTCGGGTGCGTCATTTTTCAGCATATCGCCGCTTGGAACATCGTCCTCGTGTACGATCGCATCTTCGGGACACACGGCAACACATTCCTGAAACTCGCAACAAGTGTCATCGATAACATAAATAGATTCTCCAATGCTGATGGCGTCGATCGGACATTCGTCAAGGCAAAGTCCGCACGTATTGCAGGTATCAAGGATGACGTAGGCCATGATTCAAAGGGCTCGAAAAGTGAGCCGTCAGCTTGCCTTGTGGTCGATCTTCCCCTTCCCCTCATCGACGGTATTGTCACTCCGTTTTCCCGGATACCGCCTTTTCGGGGTTTTATTCTTGAAACCGTTTACCCAGAAACAATACGCGTAGGGGTACATGGTCTGGACCACATGAAACGGTTCGTACTCAAACAGTCTACGCATGGCCCACGCAAATCGATATCTGAGATCCTCTGGAGAAATGATCTCAACGATACAATCCACCTGGTAACTCATGAACACGGGCGAGTTACCGGTCCAGAGAACCGACGCCATCGGATTTTCCTTGAGGTTATTGAAGGTCGTACCCTCAAAAATTTCCAGGAGCGCGAGACGTCGCCAGTCTATGTGATCGGGATTCGAGTATATTTTTCTTGCTGTATCGACTCGTAACGAGCGTGTTTCGTTCACCGCGTGGGGTGGAAGCTTTTCGATTTCCGAAACCGCATTCTCAACCAGGATTAGATATTTTTCCAGGTATTCATCGCGTGGCGTAAATCCAATTCCCTTGTTCGCGAGATTGAGAAAGTGTCCGTCAGCGGACCATGTTCCGACAACCGGTAGGTGGCCGACGTTAAATGCGATATACTCATTTTTTTCAATGGAATCGTATATACCGTGCTTCATATCCAGTTGCCAGCGAACGAAATCATCGGGGAGCTCCTGGATCTGAAATTCTTTCGTACCTACGTCCGTATGCACACTGAGTGTGTTTCCGTCCAGCGTTACACGGTTCAATAATTCGTGCCCATTGGTGGTCGAAACGCCTTCTGCGAGTGCGTCGATTACTTCTGCCATTTTAATCTTCTGTCGGATTATTAGATTTATGATTCACCCGGTGGTGTTTTGAATAGGCTCGCGCCTGCCATCTGCCCAAAACCGCTTCTTTTACTGCCAGCCATGGCCTTATCCATATCGTTTGAAGTGATGACTCGGAGGCCATGTCTTGCGCCATAGGCCATCAGTCCTTTCTTGACCTTGGTACGTATGAACTCAATCGGAATCTTTTGCACACGTTGTAGAACGGGGTCCGAGAATATAATCTCGGCCGGTTCGGTAAGTGTAATACTTCCGAGTTTATACATACATGCCGGATCTTCGGCCAGATAATCACCGCCTGAAGAGTAGGCTCTGCAACGGCATCCGCCGCAAAGCTCCTTGAACTCACAGGCGCCACAGCGTCCTTTTAAGAGAGACAAATCCCTGAGCTCCGTGAATACGCTGGACGAATTCCAAATTTGAGTAAATCCTTCGTCGCGCACGTTTCCGGCCACGACATCCATATACGGGCACGGAGTTACGTTCCCTTCCGGTGTGATTCTGCAATATTCGGTAGCTGCCATGCACCCGCCACTCTCCAGACCCCCGAGACCCAGCTCGTAAGAAATCTGCTTGAATTGCGGGGCGCATTTTGCTCGGACGAGCATAGGAGCATAGTCGTTCTGGGTTTCAACCAGTTGCTTCAGACATTCTTCGGTCTCTTGGGGAGTGAGATCGTTCATTTCGAGACCCCTTCCCGTGCGCACCAGGAAGTATAAATTAAACGACCACGCACCATGGTCCTTTGCAAATTGGATGAGATCTCTGATTTCGTGCATATTCTCACGGGTAACAGTCGACTGAACCAGGACTTCCATTCCGTGCTGCCTGCAGATCTCGAGCGCCCGTACCGAATACTTCCATGCATCCGGACCTCCGCGGAAGGCGTTGTGCGTTTCCGGGTCGACGGAATCGATACTGATTCCTACGCCTTTAACCCCGCAGTCCACCATTTTGGCGGCCACGTGATCGTTCACGAGTACTCCGTTCGTACCCATCACCACCCAGATGCCTTTCGACGAGGCACATGATGCGATGTCGAAAATATCTCGCCTGAGAAGCGGTTCACCACCGGTAAGGATCAACATCTCGGTACCGAGTGAATGAATTTCATCAACGAGACGGAGACATTCATCGGTTGTAAGTTCATCTTCAGCGCCTTCTCCGGCGTCCAAATAGCAGTGTGGACACGCAAGATTGCATTTCTTGGTGAGATTCCAGGAAATAAGCGAGGGGCGATATGACTGCGGCGTTTCGATGCTGATTTTTCTCCACTCTTGTTGTCAACAGGCGCTCACGTGCCTTTGACTTTTTTCCGGGTTACAAACGTGACGACGAGCCCCAGAAGCAATGTAGCAAAACCGTATGCCATCATGGGTAGGACTGGAGACTCTTTTACGGCCACATCCATATACAGGTATGACCAACTGGTAAGACCTCGTTTATTCCCTCGTTCGCGACTAAATCCGTCCCAGATCGAGAAGGCGATGGGTACGAAAGAGCCCTCGTCAAAAACAGTATGGGCTTCTTCGTTCCGGGCGCGGCGGAAGATGACGGTCCACTCCCCTTCCTCGAACGACGATGAGAAAGCGAGCTCGGGACCCTCTTCGCTCAAATTCGAAGCGCCCTTACCCACATAATGCGTTGCACCGGATGCCGCGAGATCAGAATACCAGATATCTGTGCTTAGCTTTC
Source organism: Bacteroidota bacterium (assembly GCA_004356385.1). Next base: position 891 of record SMXL01000108.1, on the reverse strand, counting down.
GATCTCCAAAGATGAAATAGGGCATCTCACTGCCCGCTGAAAGAACCGTCGGAAACTGAATGGCAGCGGCATCTGAAAACACCATCATCGAGTCCGAATCAGCATCGAATGCCCCCGGTGGAACGAGAGTGGGTGCATTAGATCCGCTCGTATCGGCCGACATATCGTGCCACTCAAGCATGATGGCTATATGTTCGTCGTTGTAAACCGCGCGTACGTTGACTCCGTTGACTCCCGGGAAGAATGATCGTCCCGGTTCCATAATCTGTCCTACCACCGGGAAATACGCCGGCTCAATGTCTGTGAAGGATTTTTGAGAGAGATCTATCGGTCCGGTGGTCGCGTGCGCAATTACCATGGTCGCGTAATTCGGCTCATCCCGAGAGAGAGAATAGACGTAGTCAACGAGCGCCCACTGATCTTCCGGTGGTGAGATTTCAAACGATGGCATGGGTGTACCATCGAGTCCCGTCGTAAAAGTCTGGTAAATATCTTCGCGAGTTCCTCCTCCTCGAAACGCCCAGCGTTTCGTCATATCGGCAGCACGAATCGGATAGCCCCACCGATCTTCCAGTGTGGGCGCTGATGGCCCGTCTCCCAGTCCTCGGTTTCCGTGGCAGTCGGAACACTGATTGGTCAGGTATACTTCACGTCCACGGGCAATAGATGCATCTGTCATCGACGGCGGACTGGGGATTTCCAGGGCGGTGACTTCGCCAAACGGGCCCGAAAAATCCGAGGAAAACGTTTTGATGTGGTACATCAAATCGGTGACGTCCGCATTTGAGAGCGACGGCCACGGCGGCATCGCTGTATACGGCATACCGTTCCGAATGCTGTTCCTGATGTCTTCATCGGTCGGCAGTTCACCGCTGGCGGTCGTTCGGAATT
>SMXL01000107.1 GCA_004356385.1 Bacteroidota bacterium | reverse complement strand
ATTGGACTTCCTTCGACTCCTTTATTGGAAAATCTCCTCGGTAACGACACTTGACGTACTCATTAGTGAAGGACCCGTTTTCTTCAAGTGGGGCGTTGGCCTGCGCAATGACGGTGCTGTCCTCTTCATCAGCGGTCAAATATTGAATTTTTTTCGAGACCTTTCCGTTCTTTACCACCCGGTACGGAGTCTCGATGAAGCCATAACTGTTCACCCGTCCATGAACACAAAGGGATGAAATTAACCCGATATTCGGCCCTTCAGGAGTCTCAATGGGGCAAAGACGACCATAATGTGTGTAGTGAACGTCTCGAACCTCAAATCCGGCGCGTTCCCTGGTAAGGCCACCGGGTCCAAGAGCGGACATACGCCGCTTGTGGGTTAATTCGGCCAGTGGATTCGTCTGATCCATGAACTGGCTGAGTTGATTCGTTCCAAAGAACGTATTGATCACCGATGAAACCGTCCTGGCATTTACCAGATCCTGTGGAGTGAGTTTTTCGGCGTCTCGAAGATTCATTCGCTCTTTGATGGTCCTTGCCATTCTGGCAAGACCCAGGGAAAACTGCGAAGCAAGCTGTTCACCGACAGAGCGTACACGACGATTTCCAAGGTGATCGATGTCGTCGACTTTGCTGCGACCGTTGCGAAGCATGACCAACTCCTTAACGATAGCAATGATGTCCTCCCTCGACAGTGTCAGCATATCGAGACCCTGCTTGAGTCTGAGTCTGGAATTGATCCGATATCGACCGACTTCTCCTAGATCATATCGCTTGTCGCTGAAAAATAATCGTTCTAGAACACCACGAGCTGTCTCTATGTCGGGCGCTTCCGTACCGCGCAACTGGAGGTACAGATATTCCAGCGCCTCGGCCTCAGAATGCGTCGGATCCCTTTTCAGGGTATTGAGAAGTGTGGAATTGTCGAGAGAATTGTCGTCGGTTTCTTCTCGAATCACATAGATGGACTTGATCTCCGCTTCTTTGAGCGTATCGAAGTCTTCTTCCGTTAACTCGTGTTGGGCAGGAAGAATAATTTCACGCTCCTTGCGCTCTTCTAAAACCTCTCCCGTGTCTTCGTCGACAACCTCGGTCACCCGTTCGAGGGAAACGGTGGCTGCAAGCAGGCGACCTACATACTTTGCGAATCCACGCTTCGTTTTGATCTCAGCTTCGTCGGCAAGATCAAACAACGAAACGATTTCACCATTGGACGAATATCCCAGCGCTCGAAGCAACGTAGTCACCGGAAGTTTCTTCTTGCGATCAATGTAGGCCCACATCATGTTACCCACATCGGTCGAAAACTCGATCCACGATCCACGGAACGGGATTACACGCGCAGAAAACAGTTCTGTACCGTTCGGGTGAACACTCTGGCCAAAAAAGACGCCTGGGCTTCGGTGCAACTGAGATACGACCACACGCTCAGCACCATTGATTACAAACGTACCGCGCGGGGTCATGAAGGGCAGGTTGCCAAGATAAACTTCCTGCTCAACAGCCTCTTCCGCCTCATCTTCGTCCTCATCTTCCTTGCTCGAAAGACGGAGTTTCGCTTTCAGGGGAACTGAAAATGACAGTCCCTGCGCGATACACTCTTCGACAGAATGCTTGGGGGAGTCTAGAACGTAGTTGATGAACTCGAGCGTATACCTTTCGCGACTGTCCTGAATCGGAAAGTGCTCTTTAAATACCGACTGTAGACCGAAATCGATTCTTTCCTCAGGAGGAATTTCGTCCTGAACGAAGTCGTGATACGATTTTAATTGAACGTCGAGAAAATCCGGATAGTCGTGAACACTCTTGATACGTGAGAAACTTTGTCGAGTGGTCTGACTTTTGACACTGGCCATAATTCAATCAATTTCCAGGATTGATATAGAAACGAATCGGCACGTTGCGCACCGTCCCTTTCTATAAATAATAGAGCGTGCCTACGGCACGGCTCCGTTTCAATGTCTTGGATCTTATGCCGGAAACACAGGAAGCCGTACCCGATTTGCGGGAACGGCGAGTTGATTCCGAACAGAAAATGATCCTTGACACCATGCTGGGTTCCCTATTTGAGTTCGACTCCTGCTCCAGCGTCCTCAAGCTTGGTCTTAATCTGATCGGCTTCGTCTCTGGATAGCCCTTCCTTGACAGTACTTGGGGCGCTGTCAACAACCTCTTTAGCTTCCTTAAGACCCAGACCGGTAATCGCGCGTACCTCCTTGATAACATTGATTTTCTTGTCGCCGATCGATGTCAGGATTACGTCGAACTCAGTCTGCTCTTCGGGTGCAGCGGCTCCGTCTCCACCTGCCGGCCCTACCATCGCAACCGCTGCAGCTGCTGGCTTAATGCCATACTCCTCTTCGAGCAGCGTGGCTAATTCGCTGGCGTCCTTAATGCTGAGATCTACCAGCTGTTCTGCAATTTTCTTGATGTCTGCCATTTTATCCTCTTTTATCCTGCAGCGGTCATCGCTCCTCCAATCCACCCTACTGGGCTACTTATCTGAGCTACGCTGCGTCTTATGGTTTCGGTGTGTTGTTTATGTATAAATTTGATTCCCTGGACGATTAATCATCCCACTCTAAGCTTCGCGTTCAGCCAATACCTTGATCGCACCTGCCAAATTGCTTCCAGGCGACTGAATCGCACTGATGATATTGGGCATGGGCGCCATCAAAAGGCCGATGATATCGCTGAGAAGTTCGTCCCTTGACTTGAGGTCGACGAGAATATTCAGCGCATCCTGATGGTACGTGGATCCTTCAACGTTGGCACCTTTCAGAGTGGGGTTCTCCGTCTTGGCGGCCTTAACAAATTTCTTGATGACCCGCGCAGGCGCTGCCGGCTCTTCGGCAAACGCGATGGCAGTCGGACCACTCAGGTATTCCATCAGCTCGTCAAAACCGCCCACCTTATCCATGGCCAGCTTCAACAAGGTATTTTTGACCACTTTAAATTCGACGCCTTCATCACGAAACTGACCCCTCAAATCGTTCGCTTGGGCTACTGTAAGGCCCGAATAATCAGTCAGATAGACAGTAGGGGCTCCTTCGAGTTTGCCAACAAGCTCGTCGACCGCTGCCGTCTTCTGTTCTTTCGTCATTGCCATATTTCAATCTCCCAGTCTGCAACCGCTTCTCGCGGCAGGATTCTGAATGCGCTTCGATTATCTCAACGCTGCCAGAATTTCTCCTCTGTCAATGGTAATTCCAGGGCCCATCGTCGATGAAACCGTAATGGACTGCATGTATATCCCTTTCGAAGTGGCAGGCCTCAGACGCAAAACTTCGCGAAGAAACGCATTGGCGTTCTCGCAAAGCTGTTCTTCGCTGAACGATGCCTTGCCAATCGCTGCATGTAAAATTCCAGCTTTGTCGACACGAAAATCAATCTTTCCCGCTTTGACCTCTTTCACGGCCTGAGCGACGTTCATGGTGACCGTGCCGGTTTTGGGATTCGGCATCAACCCTCTCGGCCCCAAGACCCTACCCAGTTTACCTACCTGACCCATTACGTCCGGGGTGGCGATCATTACATCGAAATCGAGCCAGCCTTGCTTCTGAATTTTCTCTACGTAATCGTCCAGTCCAACATGATCTGCTCCGGCTTCGGTCGCTTCCTCCTGCTTACTCTCATTTGCTAGTACCAGGACCCTGACATCTTTCCCCGTTCCATGAGGCAAGGCCACCGTTCCTCTGACCATTTGATCCGCGTGTCTCGGATCAACGCCCAATCGAACATCGATATCGATCGACTCGTCAAAATTTGCAGATGAAGTCTGCTTGAGAAGTTCGACAGCGCGGCCTACGTCCAGTGGACCTTCCGCCGCTTCAACCAGCTCTCGTACAGCTCGATACCGCTTTCCTCTTTTCGCCATGATCTACTAATTGTTTGCGGTTCAAACGCCAGGTCTCGATTGGCTGGCTCCCGCGGTTAATTTTTCTAACTGGGGTGGGGTTTGTACTCGAGTCGTTAGGCTGACCTCGGAATCCCCTTGACCTTAATACCCATGGAACGAGCCGTGCCTGCTATCATCATGGCCCCTGCTTCCACATCATGGGCGTTTAAATCTTCCATTTTCCTTTCTGCGATTTCCACACATTGTTTCCAGGATACCGTTCCAACGTGATCTCGAAGCGGGTCGGCCGCTCCTGATTTGATACGGGCTGCATCCTTCAGCAGCACCGCTGCGGGTGGGCTCTTTACGATGAAAGAGAAGGACTTATCCGCGTAAACCGTTATGACAACCGGGAGAATAGTGCCCATTTGATCCTGCGTCGCAGCATTAAACTGCTTACAGAATTCCATGATGCTGACACCGTGTTGACCCAGAGCAGGTCCGATGGGAGGTGCGGGATTCGCTACACCAGCTCGTATCTGAAGCTTGATGTAGCTGTCAATTTTTTTCGCCATAGAGAATCGCGGTACAAACGCCTGGGTGGGGCTCCCGCTTTAAGAGATGCAATAACACGCTAGCCGATTACTTATGATCGATCGACCTTCTTGTTCCAGAATTGATGACCAGTTTCGATAAGAACCCGTGAAGATAGATCGCGATTTTGAACTGACTACTCTTCGTGCTCGATCTGTAAATAGTCGAGTTCCAGGGGCGTTCTCCGTCCAAAGATGGAAACCATGACTTTGACTTTCATCTTGTCCGGATATACTTCTTCAACCGCGCCATTGAAGTTGTTAAAAGGCCCATCAATAACTTTGACGGCATCCCCGATCATAAACGGAATCTCGGGCTGCTCACCGGCTTCCCTGGCCTCGTCCATCTTGCCCATGATTCTCAGAACTTCGTCGGGTCGGAGCGGAGTGGGTACATCCCCTGTTGTAAGAAATCCAACGACCGATGGTATGCCACCGATGACGTGCTTCAGCACGTTGTCGAGATTTGCAAGAATCAGAATATATCCGGGGAAAAACGTTTTCTCTCTCGTCTTTTTCTTACCTCGACGCATCTCAAACACGGTCTCGGTCGGAATCATTATTTCCCCCAATCTATCACTGATACCGAGTCGTTCGGATTCGCTTTCGAGATACGTTTTCACCTTTTTCTCGTGCCCGGAAAAAGTTCTCAAAACGTACCATTTCTGGTTGGATTTTACTTTCGGGGTCTCCATTTGCGCGTACGGTGGTAAAGAAATTGATTGAAGAAGTTCACGACCGTTATCTGTAGATAACTTCCAGAACAACGCTAATAACGCGGTCCGTCACAAATACGAATAACGAAATCACGACAGTGGCAGCAATTGTTAGCAGCGTATTGCTGGTGAGCTCTTTCCTTGTTGGCCAGCTCACCTTCCGCATTTCCGTGCCGACGTCCTCTAGATACGTTCCAATCTTGTTCATAATATTCTCTTTGATTCATTGCACGGGCGGCAGGACTCGAACCTGCAGCCTGCGGTTTTGGAGACCGCTGCTCTGCCAATTGAGCTACGCCCGT
>SMXL01000009.1 GCA_004356385.1 Bacteroidota bacterium | reverse complement strand
TGACTTTCCAATTTACTCTTCTCCAAGCTTTCGTTCTTCTTGTTCTATCTGAAACTGATATTGCCATTATGAAAAATATAAAGGGGAAGTCAGCTTATACCCAGTAACTTCCGGTTAGGAACTGTTAGCTAAAAGTTAAAAGTGCACTCTTTAAGAATTAAAAGTGCACTTTGGGGAGATCCTCCGATTTGACTTCCTGCTGTCCCACCAGCCGGCCATGATACCAAAAACGAATGAGCGCCATGTTGGTCTTGAGGTTGAAGCTGACTCTGAGTTCGACTTCTTCCCGGATCGGCACCCCTGCGAGACTGAAACGCAGATTATGGAACGAGACTTTTCGGTACGGATCCACTCGTCGTTTGAATCGATAACAAAAGACGTCATCGAGGGTGTGATACGGTTTGGGGAGGCTCCAAGCTCGAAAGAGACTTTGCTTCTCTTGAATGGCTCTTTCAAAGCGACGTGAGGGGATTTCCCCGATAGTCGAGTGAACCCGTTGATATCGGTACTGATTGACCTCCCACGCCAGCACCTCCCTGGCTTGCTCGATGGTCGTGATCCCGTCCCTGACACACGTTCGCACCAAATGATCCTGCAGCCAGCGATAGGGACGTTCGATCTTGCCCTTGGCCGCAGGACTTAACGCATACACCACATCAATGCCCAGATCCTTCAAGACCTCTTTCCACTGGACGATGGCCTCCTCTTCTTTCATCTGAGCTTTGCGCCAGGCTGTATCTCGTTTCTCAATAAACCGAAAAATGGAGTGGTTGCCCACGTAGTATTTCAAGGGACAGCCAATGTGGGTCACCACCGTCTTCACCGCGACAATATGCGCCCAGGACGTCTCTTTTTCCCACAGATCGGCATACAACAGGTCTCGGCTATGATCATCAATCGAGGTGATCAAATACCACTTGGTCTGCGCCTCTGGCGCCCAGAGATGAATCGAGGTATCGTGTTGCACCAACTCGCCAACATAGTTCGTGAGGACTTCCCGGTCATGCGACTTCTTCCACTTCTTTTCCTGATACCACCCATTTTTTTTGCACGGGCAATGATGGTGGGCAACGAGACGGTAACCTGATATTTCGTTTCCAGGACTTCCTTCAGGTAGCTGTAGTTATAGGTTCGGACCGGATTGCGAGGATCCGCGATAAGATCCGCCTCCTTTTGCAGTTCGCTCACAATCTTGGTTTCTGCGGTTGCGTCAAGACGATTGCCAGAGCCCCGTCGTGGGGAGACCAGGGCAAACCGGTCGGGGGCCTCTCGATAGCGTTTCAGTAAAGTAAAAAACCGTCGTCGGTGAATCTTCAGCAGAGCCAGGACATGGTCCACACCGATCTCTCTCGACAGATACCGTTCAAATACCTCCGTGACTTCTGTGACGGACAACCGCTTATGCAGATGCACACCCATGTTGGCCTCCTAATGTGAGGGTTCAAAAATCCTCGAAGACCATAACAGAGTGCACTTTTAACTTTTAATCCAGTGCACTTTTAACTTTTAGTTAACAACCTTCTCATCCCTTTGTGATTGTGGAGACGGCGAGCGAATAACCGCGACAGTGCCCACCTCCATCCTAAAACCTTTGCTCAAAGAACCAGTCAAACATTCTTGACTTTTTTGGCTCGTTCATCAAGAATCTCTCGTCTTCCGAATTCGGTCGCCACCCACTTGCTCGAAGGCAGGTATGAGATTCGAACTATTCAGGAATTGTTGGGCCATCGGGACCTCAAAACGATAATGACTATACCCATGTGCACAACGGCGGACCGGCTGGTGTCCGCTGGACGGGATGTGAGCCCATGCAAGGACAGGTGATATGCGGATTCGCATAAGAACACACAATACATAGACCCATAGTCCAAACTCATTGAAACGGCGGCAACAATGGCGTGTTGTTCAGAAAACTCGATGGTGTGTTATACGGACAGAAATTGGCAGATCCGGCTCTTATGCGGATCCGTCTAAACATTGTTCGGCTGTGGTGAGAGGTTGAAGAGAATAGGAGGGCTGTCTCGTGAAGGCGTTCTATGCTTACCCATCGTCCGTAGCGGATGTCACGCACGTGATTCACGCAGCCAAACTCATACTCTCTGACACCCGTCGAGATCTGGATCTCCACCTGTGGGAAGAGAACGACGTATCGGGCAGGCCGCTGACGGATCCGATTTTTGAGGGTATCGCGAGCGCCGACATCCTTATCGCCGATATCACAGCGATGAACTTTAATGTGACGTTCGAGATCGGATATGCCATCGGCCTTGGGAGGAGGGTCTATCTCACGCGTGACGGAAACATTACCCGAGACTACAACCTTGCGAACAAGATTGGCATCTTCGACACGCTTGGATTTGAGACCTACACCGACGAGCGAAACCTGTCGGAGCTAATAAAGACCTATCGTTCAGATGCTGGCATTCCTCTTCGCCCGCACATCAACCTCAAGTCGCCCGTCTACGTCCTGCAAACGCCCCAATCCAACTGGGCCATGATCGCGATCACCGCTCGGATCAAGAAGGCGCGGTTGGGGTATAAGGGATATCTGCCCACCGACGACGCCCGACTGTCGGCCGTTAAGGCAATCGACGATATTTCGTCCTGTCTCGGCGCCGTAATTCCTCTGCTCTCGACGGAATTCGGCGATGCGGAGGTTCACAATTTCCGTGCGGCCTTCGTCGCGGGATTAGCGGTGGCAATGGACAAGATCACTCTTGTCCTCCAGCCCAGTGACGGTCCCGCGCCGCTCGACGTACGTGATCTGGTGAAGACCTTCAACAGTCGGGACGACATAGCGAGCTCCATCGCGACATTCGCACTGAACATTATGGATCGCTTTCAGGCGGACAGTCCCCTTCCTCTCCCAAAGGGCAATTTCTTGGCTGAGCTGTCAATCGGGGACTCGGTTGCCGAGAATGAATTCCAGACTCTCGGCGAGTATTATCTCAGGACGGACCAGTACAATCGTGCCGCTCGCGGGGAGGTCAATATGGTTGTAGGCCGGAAGGGTACTGGGAAGACCGCGCTCTTCTCACAGCTTCGAAACGAGAAGCGAGCAAATGTCCGTAATATTATCGTCGACTTGAAGCCTGAGGGATATCAACTGATTCGGTTGAAGGAGGACGTGCTTGATTATCTCGCTGAGGGTGCCAAAGCGCATCTTATCACGGCACTCTTCGAATATCTCTTCTATTTGGAAATCTGCTACAAAGTGTTGGAGAAAGATCGCGACAGGCATATGCGTGACGCACGTCTCTATGAACCCTACCGCAAGTTGGTAGAAGTGTACAAGGCGGGGTCAGCTGCCGAAGGTGACTTCTCGGAACGGCTCGTCGGGCTGTCCCAACAGTTGATTAAAGATTTCAACGCTCGTTACGGTACCGCAAGAGACCAAAGGCTGACCGCTACAGATGTCACGGAACTGATCCACAAGCGCAACATCCGGGATATTCGCAACACGCTCTCCGCCTACTTGGCGTTCAAGGACAGCGTCTGGGTATTGTTCGACAACCTAGATAAGGGCTGGTCGGCGCACGGCCTGACGGTCAGCGATGTGCTGATCCTCCGCTGTCTCATCGATGCCGCACGCAAGATTCAACGAGAACTACAAGGTGATGGACACGACTTTCACTGCGTTGTGTTCGTCCGAAACGACGTCTATCAGCTTCTCGTGGAGGCCTCAGCGGACTACGGCAAGGAAAGCCGAGCCGTTCTCGACTGGACCGACGTGGACCTGTTGCGGGAGGTACTCAGGCGTCGGCTCATTCGCAACATGCCGCTGAGCGACACTCCATTCGTACAAGTCTGGTCTCAGATCTGCGTTAGTCACTACCACGGTGAAGAGACGTCCCAGTATCTGATCGACCGGTCGCTTATGCGCCCTCGTAACCTCATTAAGCTCTTGGCTCATTGTCGCGGATTTGCAGTTGGCCTGGAGCGTGCGCGAATCGAAGAAGTGGATCTGGAGAAAGGCTTGCGAGCGTACTCGATCGATCTGATCACGGAAGCGGATCAAGAGCTGACGGACATCCTCGGTGCTGAGACAAACCTCATTTACTACTTTATTGGCGAGGGTCAGGAATTCGAATTGCAGAAACTGGAAAGCATCCTCAGCGGTGCGGGGGTCCCCACTGAGAAGACCGACAACGTCATACAGTTCATGCTCTACTATGGCTTCCTTGGTGTGAAAACTGAGGACCTAATCCCACGGTACATCTTCGAGCTTGGGTACGACATGAAAATGCTGAGCACTGTCGTCATGAAGGCGAAGGATAACCTAATATATGTTCTCAACCCCGCCTTCCACCCTGGCCTAAATTGGTAGCTCCCACCGTCGACCAATCCAAGGGAGGGCTAAAGGAGATGATCGCCCGCAATTAGGAGCCGAACAAGAGCATGGTGCCGACGCGAACGCGCGGCACATGCTCGGTGTTATGCTTAAGAAATCAGCTATGCTTATGATAAAAAGGAACGTTGATTCGACCAAAGTTAAAAATTGATTATGAGAACATATCTTGACAATTGTATGTTTAACCGACCTTTTGACAATCAAACTCAAATAAGAATTAGGATTGAGTCAGAAGCCAAGCTATATATTCAAGATAAAATCAAAAGTGAAGTTATCGAATTGGTTTGGTCATACATTTTAGAAATTGAAAATTCTCAAAATCCACATGATGAAAGAAGAATAGCTATTCAAAAATGGAAAAAGTTTTCAATTATTAGAATAGTGGAAAATCCCGGAATTTTGACTAAAGCAAACCAGTTACTGAAATTTGGCATAAAACCAAAAGATGCATTACATGTTGCATCAGCAGTGGAAGGTAAAGCCGACTATTTTTTAACAACCGATGATAAATTACTTTCCGGCATCAATAAAAGTAAGATGATTAAAGCATTAAACCCTCTTGACTACATCAAGGTATTGGAAAAATGGAAGCAATAACAGACAACGAAATAAAATTACAAGGTATTGAAGCACTCATTTCTTCTTTAGGAGAAGTTCAAGCCGAACGATTTATTAGCTTAATTCTCAGAGAGCCTTTTGATTATACAGAGTGGCAAAAAAAATTATGGCCTGATAAAAGTATTGAAGAAATCAGTAGTATGGCAATGAAAAATTATAGCGCTTAGAAGCATCACACGGCGCTACAGTGGATGCTCTACTTCGCTAAGTCCCACTGAGCCTTAATCGTTTGACAACAAATAGAGATTGATATATGTCTGAATTAACATGGAAAAATGCTATAAACAGGGTGCTTGGCTCATCTTCTACTCCACTTCATTATAACGAGATAACTGAAAGGATTATTTCAGAAGGCCTCAGGAAAAGCCTTGGTGCGACCCCAGCAGCAACCGTCAGCGCCCAGATATCAGCATCAATAAAGCATGACGGAGAATCATCTCCATACATTCGAGTTTCTAAAGGCACCTATGCCTTGCGTGCGGGAGTGAGTCATAAGCCGATAATACGCCAGAAGCTCACCCCTGATATATCCGAATCAGATGAATCAGAAGAACAGTATGAAATTATTACATCCTTCGGTATGTTTTGGCGTAAGGAAGCAATCGAATGGATTGCGAAGCCGAAACTACTTGGTATGCAGCAGATTGGTGCTACCCCTGTTGATTTTTTCAAACAACT
>SMXL01000008.1 GCA_004356385.1 Bacteroidota bacterium | reverse complement strand
GGGCTACATTCGAATCGTCTGCGCATTCGAAAAAGCCAAAGAACCCGACCGCGTCATTGTACTTTTCGAGGTGCATGCCATTTACGATGGCTGCGATCCTTCCTACGATCGCCCCGGCCTCATCCTTGGCTAAAAAGAGTTCAATTTTTCCGTGCTCAAAAAACGCGTTCTTTTTCGGGTTTAACATCCGCGAAAGATCGAGCCGTAGCGGCGGTATCCAGTATCGATCATCCTTGTAGAGCCGGTATGCGTAGTCGATAAAAGCGCGACGCCCGGAGCGAGAACTGACTCGGGATACGGTAATTGCTGCCATTTCGTTATAATGGAACCGTAATTTGTTTTGGAGAATGTTCTTAACGTAAGAAGGGGCGTCCAAAAACCGAACGCCCCTTTACTTTGCTACTTTTTCGTAGCCGATAGTAAAAATTGGAATCAGAAATTAAGACGGTTGGCCGTTCACGTTCACAATTCCGTGCTTGCGGCCAACGCGTCCAAAGGCATCCAAAATGAAATCCAGATCTTCGTTCGTGTGGGTAGCCATATACGATGACCGAAGCAGGGATTGACCCTTCGGCACGGCAGGAGGAACGATCGGATTTACAAAGACGCCCTCCTCCAGCAAGTCCCGCCAGATTTCAAAACACGCCCTGAGTTTGCCCGCCACAACAGGAATGATGGGTGTTTGACTCGTCCAGACATTCAATCCGGCGTCGCGGAGGCCTTGGCGCATGTAATCGGAAATTTCCCACAGTCTTTCCAGGCGCTCGGGCTCTTCTTCCAGGATATCTATGCAAGCCAGGACCGTTGCTACGTTGGCAGGTGGCATCGAGGCACTATAAATGTGCGTCGAACTCGTATGACGGATATAGTCGATGACATCGTGATCGCCAATACAGAATCCGCCGAGCGATGCAAAACTTTTCGAAAACGTTCCGGTTATCAAATGGACTCGATCCTCGAGTCCGAAATGTGCGGCACTACCCCGGCCTCCGGGACCAATTACACCGATGGCGTGGGCATCATCGAGTAGGAGCGCCGCACCATACGTTTCCGCCAGATCAACCAGTTCAGGAATACGTGCGATGGTTCCACTCATGGAGAACACACCATCCGAAACGATCAGCCGTCCAGCGTCCGGTCGCTCTTTCCTTGATTTCTCAAGCAATCGGGCCAGCTGTTCTGTGTCATTGTGTTGAAACCGAACTGTGTCAGCCAGGCTGATTTTCGTACCTGCGACGATACAGGCGTGATTGTCCTTGTCCGAAAAAATAATGTCGCCTTTCCCGGCGATGGCTTGCAGGACACCTTCGTTGGTCATGTATCCTGTCGAAAAAAGTACACAGGCATCTCTACCAGCAAATTTGGCGAGACGCTCTTCGAGATCGATGTGTATGTCTAGCGTTCCGTTAAGGAAGCGACTTCCGGTACATCCTGTCCCGTACTGGTGAATTGCCTTCTCGGCCGCTTCCTTTACCCGCGGATCTGAAAGCAGTCCCAGGTAATTATTGGAGCCGGCCATGATGATCTCTCGGCCGTTGATGATGGCGCGCGTTCCGTCATTTCTCTCGATCGGTCGGAAGTACGGATACAGGCCTGCCTTCTTGATCTCGGCGTAGATTTCCTGTGGATCAACGAACTTCGCACATTTATCGAAAAGCCTGGGGGTCTTTGAAACTGCAGTCTGTACCGAAGAATCTTCGGACAGGGCCTCCGACTTGTTCTTGCCTTCTGGCATCATATACGGTGCCCCAATATGGGTGAAGGGCCTGGGCGCGCGACTAAGGACGAATTGAGGATGCGCACCGATCTATGAATATACGGTCTAACTGCCAAGTAAGCAGGTAAACGCCCCAATTCAGCTCGTGAAGACGATTTGAGACCTGTCTGGTGAATTAAGGACCGATAAATGCACAAGGTCGAGATTCGGTTCCTTCTAGATCATCCGATGCCAGAAAAAAGGATGTATTTCCTAACGCAAAATAATTCGACCAGAAAAACGGACTCCAGTCGGAACCGGGTCGATTCGAAAGGCGAGATTTTCATCGACATTAAAATCAAGGAGATGGGCGCTCACATAGGCGTCCAAGACGGATAGAGCATAAACGAGACCGACACCCAAATAAGAAAGGTCTCGATTTCTCCTGAGTGTGTCCCGATGAGCGCGAATGGGACTGGACGCGATCGGACCATATTTTGACGCCAATTCGTCGTAGTAGGACTTGTTGGTCACATACGGATTGACCTCAATCAATCCTGCATCAAGCTCTTCCTGGTATGCCTTATAGAGAAACGCGTTGCGGTAGAGTTTATAATCATCTCCAATCGTAAGTGCGGCGAATAAAAGGCCTCCGATCGCGCCATAAACAAACGGTAATTTCAAATACTGCCCGTTGTAAGCCTGGCCCCATCCGGGAATGACAGCCGATCGCCAGAGGGCGCCTGTTGGTGTTCGGGCGACGGATGTCCGAGGGTCCTCGTCCTGCGCAGGGGCTGTCTGGTAACCGGGTATTTTAGGGTCCTCGTCCTGCGCAGAGACGATTTGGGCCGATGCAACAACGAGCAGAAAGAAGATCGGCGTAATTGCGCGACGGATTAACCGCGTAGCAGCTGTCATATTTCTAATCGCCTGCGTGTTATCCAGCCATAAGTTCCACGAGCCGATCGAGGTCGTCATCTGAATAATATTCCACTTCGATTCGTCCGCCGTCAGCATTTACTTTCCGATGAATGACAACCTGTGTGCTGAGCCTATTTCGAAGTCGGTCTCGTAGTTGGCGCACTGCCGGTTCTTCCAAATAACCGGAATTTGAATTGCGCTTTTTCGATTGGCCATTTTTCCCGGCGCCAGTCAGCATCTTTCGGATCTCGTCTTCGACCGCCCGTACCGAAAGCCCCTTCGATTTGATCTGACGAAGAAACGCAATCTTTTTTTGGTCACTATCCAAAGCCAGGAGAGCCCGCGCGTGACCAACCGTAACCTCTTCTCTCTTTAAGGCGGCCTGCACTTCGGGCGGAAGTTTCAGGAGGCGAAGAAAATTGGCGACGGTCGTTCGGTTCTTTCCGACCTTATCAGCCACTTTATCCTGGGTAAGCCCACACTCGTCTATTAACCGCTGATATCCGAGAGAAATTTCGATTGGATTGAGAGACTTTCTCTGGAGGTTTTCGACCAACGCCATTTCGAGCATGGCTTCGGAGTCGGCCTCCCTTACGTAAGACGGAAGCGATGAGAGGCCAGCCATCTCGGCGGCTCTCAATCTTCTTTCTCCCGAAATCAGTTGATACCGTCCCGACGAGACTGCGCGGAGCGTAACCGGCTGAATAATCCCCAATTGACGAATCGAGGCCGCCAATTCCTCGAGTCCTTCGGAATCGAAACTCGTGCGCGGCTGATACGGGTTGGGATCGATCAGGTCGATACTCACTTCATTCGTCTGGCGGGTCGCACGAATTCGATCCTCAAAATTGTAGAGCCTGGTCTTGGAAAGATCAGAAGCGGGTGTTTCATCGATCGACTCGGTCGGGAGCAGCGCGCCAAGGCCTTTTCCCAATGCTGACTTTTTTTTCGACATGCAGTTGAAATTCTCAGATTAACGGATACGATTTAGGCGGTTTTGCCCTCTGTGGTGCCCATCAGTTTTTCGTCCACATCTTGCTCATCGGATGCTGTATTCTCTTTGGATTCAGCACCGGTCACTTTTTCGAGCAGGTCTCGGTTTGCAACGAGTATTTCGCGGGCAAGCGCCAGGTAATTTCTGGAACCGACACTTGTGGCATCATAGAGTAAGACCGGTCGACCGAAACTGGGCGCCTCCGAAAGTCGGACGTTTCGCTGGACAATGGTATTAAACACCTTTTCGCCAAAATACCGTCGAACTTCGCTGGCCACCTGATTGGCAAGTCGCAGTCGCTTATCGAACATGGTCAGCAAGACTCCTTCGATCTCCAGGCCCGGGTTCAGATGCTGGCGAATAAGCTTTATGGTATTCAGAAGCTGTCCAAGGCCCTCAAGTGCGAAATACTCCGCCTGGACAGGGATGAGTACAGAATCACACGCCGTCAAGGCATTGAGCGTCAGCAGACCCAGCGAAGGTGGGCAGTCGATTATGGTGAAATCGAATTGATCCCGAATGTCAACAAGGTGATTCTGGAGAATTCTCTCACGGTCGGGGACATCGACTATTTCAATCTCGGCGCCCACCAGATTGATGTGACTCGGCGCGACGGAGAGGAACGGCATCTCGGTTTCGAGAATAGTCTCGGAAAGCGATGTCCTCCCAATGAGCACTTCATACGTGGAAGCGGAGACCGTTCTGGGGTCGATACCAACACCCGACGTTCCGTTGGCCTGAGGGTCGAAGTCGACGAGTAGCGTACGGTGCTCCATGGCTGCGAGCGACGAAGCAATATTGACCGCTGTAGTCGTTTTTCCGACACCGCCTTTCTGATTCGCAACGGCGATTACCTTTCCCATGTAGTAAAAGTCTTGGTCAACTCTGAAATGCAATAACTGACCACATTCTGGAATGAAAACCCAGCCGATGAACGATGATCGAACCGGCTGGTGACGAGGAAGAAAGAGAAATCCTGTCAGAAAAATGAACCCCGGTGACCGCTGAAATTTATGGATATTCCATCCGTCAAACCAGTGTCATTTCGTCGTGAACCATACTAATATATACTTAAGTTGTTGATATATAACTACTTATAGATAGAATTATATTAAAGGATTAAGATAGGGGTTAAGATTTTCGGTGTCTATTCAGTAAACCGATAAGAGACAAACCATGAAATCCAAAGAAGATAACTGCGTTGTCGTATCAGATGCACCGGAGAATGGACAGGAAGATAAAAAGTATTGGATCAGCGAAGACCCCGAGGCCTCGCGAAGTATCCTTCGGGCGGTTTCGTCCGGAATTACAGACGAACTCGATGACTTGGATAGAATGGACTTAGCGCTGGTAAATCGCTGCTCAACTGAGCATCTCGAGGCCGCCCTTACAGGCAGACTAACCGACGTTGCGAACGGTTTTGTTAACGTAACCGTTGGGTGCATTAATCAATTGCACGGAGACGTGGCGACCATTGAGTTTTTGATGCAAAATATAGAGTGTGAAATCCGCCCTACAGAACAGGCTGAAGCCCTCATTCATGTTTGTAATCGGATGGTGAAATCGGCGAAGATGATCATTGAGTACCAAACCGAAAAGAAGGCCAAGAGCGCGCCCAGCCTGGACGATGTGCGAAACAACGCGAGAGTACTTAACTCGTTTATGCCTTCCGCCAACGATGATGAAGATGAGTTCATTCGGCAGGGCCGACTGTCGATCATTGAACACGCTGCTGAGCACCTGCGTGAGTCGTGCAAAAGATTAGCTTATGGCCGGAGAGTGGCGTGAGAGAACCTGTGGACTACACGAGGCTTTTCCCTGGGGTGGAGGGGACGTCGTAATCAATCATTTACCAGGGAGTGTCAGCGATGGCGCTCCCTTTTTTGTGGGCAGGTGTTGCCCCTTCAGGGTCTTGTGGCTAAATAGTTGTCTTCGTCGACAATGATCTGAGATTGTATGCCACTACACAATTTACCAGAGACCCAGCTACGAGACTATTGCAG
>SMXL01000106.1 GCA_004356385.1 Bacteroidota bacterium | reverse complement strand
TCGTTCGACCGCTTCCGTATCACCGGAAATAACGACTTGTCCAGGTGAATTATAATTTGCAGCGACGACTACTTGCTGCTCGGTTGTAGCCTGCTTGCAGACGCCATCGACGACGGTATCATCCAGCCCGAGAATAGCCGCCATCGTCCCTTTGCGATCGTTTCCGGCTTTGCTCATTAGGAGGCCTCGTTCCCGGACGATTCGGAGGCCATCCTCAAATTCAATGGAGCCTGCCGCGACCAGAGCGCTGTATTCTCCGAGACTGTGACCTGCGCACATATCAGGTCGGTGGTCTGCCGAATTGAGTATGAGCATGGCTGCTACCGAATGCGTAAAAAGCGCTGGCTGAGTGAATTCAGTTTTTTTGAGGAGTGCAATCTCCTCATAGATTTCTCCACCGGCACCGAACATGATTTCCGTAAGAGAGAAACCAAGGATTTCGTTCGCCCTGTCGAATACTTCTCGGGCCTCCGAAAACCCTTCACAGAGTTCACGGCCCATACCGATAAATTGAGACCCCTGACCGGGAAATATGAATGCTGTTTTTGTCACGTCTATAGATTCGGATATAATCCGTTAGGCCAATTACGACGGGGAATCCGGCGAACCGTCATACGCCCATTTTACATAAGCCGATCCCCAGGTGAACCCGCCCCCAAACGCCGCCAATATCAAATTGTCGCCTCTCCTGAGCTCTGACTCCCAGTCGGCCAGGCAGAGGGGTATGGTCGCCGCGGTCGTGTTGCCATAGTATCTGATGTTCAGCATCACTTTGTCCATTGTAATTCCCATTATTCGTGCTGTCGCGTCGATGATCCTCTGATTTGCCTGGTGTGGAACCAGGTAGCGAATGTCGTCACCGCTCAGATTGTTCTTCTTCATTATTTCGGCAGAAACATCGGCCATTCCTTTAACAGCATGCCGGAATACGTGCTTCCCATCCTGGAAGAGATAATGCATGTTCTTGTCGACCGTCTCGTGGGTCGCAGGATGTAGACTCCCGCCTCCGTGCATGCACAACAACCGCCACAGCGACCCGTCGGAGTATTCTATTGAATCCAGAACGCCATGCCCGTCCTCGGTGGGCTCAAGCAGTACAGCTCCCGCACCATCGCCGAAAATGATGCAACTCGCCCGGTCGGAATAATTGACTATTGAACTCATCTTGTCCGCGCCGATAACCAACACCATTTTACTGTGTCCGCTCTCGATAAACCGAACGCCTGTCGAGAGCGCAAATAAAAACCCGCTGCAGGCCGCCGACACGTCGAATCCCCACGCGTTCGAAGCTCCAAGTCCGGCTTGCACGAGACATGCCGTGGAAGGAAAGAGCATGTCCGGTGTTACCGTACCCACAAGAATCGTATCAATTTCATCCGGGTCGATGTTCTTTTTCTCCAAAATCATCTTTGAGGCTTCGATCGCCATGTACGACGTAGCTTTCTCTGGATCCTTGAGGATCCTTCTTTCCTCAATTCCTGTTCGGCTTCGGATCCACTCGTCGTTCGTATCAACCAGTTTTTCGAGATCAGCGTTGGTAAGACGATCCTCGGGCAAGAAATGACCTACGGCCGTTATCGCGGCGTGTACCATTTTTAACTTTGTGAGTGAGATTGTGGGTGAACTATCCAGAGAGTGCCGCAGTAATTGAACCTGAGACATTTTGCGTGACCATTTCTACCGCATTAAAAATCATGTTTTCTACCGCCTGTTCGTTCGATCCACCGTGACCGATGATCACAGTCCCGTCTAAACCGAGAAGCGGAGCCCCACCATACTCCTGATAATCGAATCGCGCTTTCACGCCTCGTAGCGCACGGATTACGATGGCCTGCTCTTCCTGCGACATTTCAAGGCTCATCATCTCGGCGCTAACCATTTTGGGAAGAACGCTGGCTACACTTTCTCCAAATTTGAGCAGAACATTCCCTACGTATCCATCAGCGACCACCACATCAGCGGCGTGGGTGAGCATATCCCGTCCTTCGATATTTCCGACGAAATTTAGGTTCGGCGCCTTACTGAGAAGCTTGTATGCTTCCTTCGCCTGTATATTTCCTTTTCCGGGCTCTTCACCAATGTTCATGAGGGCTACGGTCGGGTTCTCTCGATGCATGGCACGCTCGGCATAAACACTTCCCATCTGTGCAAACTGGACCAGGTGATCTGGTTTACAGTCAACATTTGCGCCTGCATCCAGCAGGATACAGTGACCACGTAACGTAGGAAAATAGCCTATCAACGTGGGTCGTTTTACAGCGGATAGTCTTCCTAATAAAAAAAGTGCGGCGGCCAGTATGGCACCCGTATTTCCGGCAGAGATAAACGCGTCGGCCTCCCCTCGTTTGCACGCGCTGAGTGCCTTATGGATGGACGATTCCTGTTTCGTTTTCAACACCGTGGTTGGCGAATCAGACATCGTAATGATATCCGGCGAATCGACGAGTGTGGGTTTCCGCTTTGCTCCGACCGACAACCGAGTGAGAAGCGGGTCGATGGTAGCTTCGGGGCCGAAAAGTAGAATCTCTAAGTCGCTGGCCTTTTCAAGTGAAGAGAGGACTCCCTTAATCACAACGTCTGGTGCATCGTCACCACCCATTGCATCAACAGCGACTCGGATCGACATAAATTTTCGGGTGAGAGGAGAGGAAACCAGGATCGGCACTCAATTCAGGTTGGACCGACCTTGACTCAGCGGCGCCTAAGTTACACATAGGCATGATCAGAACCGAAAACGGTTCAACCACACCCAGTTTAACGCCCTAATTGGGGAATCCATTTCGATCGTCGGGGCCGGAAGACAGGGGCTTAACCTGCCTCCTTTTTTTCGACTACCAGCCGTCCTCGATAGTGACCGCAATTCGGGCAGGCACGATGAAGAAGCTTCGTTTCACCGCAATTCGGGCACTCCATGGTGGTGGGAGCACTGAGTCGACCGTAGTAATTTGCCCGGCGTGAACGGGAACGCGCCTTTGAGTGTTTTCGCTTCGGATGTGCCATGACTTGACCTATATACGAACTATCGTTCTATTCTGGGTAGCACTTTATTCGCCACTTTTTTCATTCTTCAACGCTTTCAACGCCTCCCATCTCGGATCAATATCTTCATCCGACGGCGCGCCAAAGGCTACAGGAATCTCAGCCTCATCTGCGCCCGGTGCAATCTTTCGCGCCGGAATTGCGAGTAGAAGCGTATCCCTGACAATATCAGTAATATCCAGCTCTTCGTCAGTCGAAGAAATCAAACGGATCTCATCTTCTGACTCTCCTTCTTCGTTCGGCGAGAACAACAGTGAGTACTCACCTTTGATGGACCGATCGAATGTGACCAGCGTCCGGTCGCAGATTAACGATGCAATAGCCGAAGCCTTGATCATGACAAGTGCTTTCTTGCCGTCGTAATCGAGTCCAACTTCAACGAGTAAATCCCTGAAGCCATCCGGGTCAAGCCCAGCGTCCGCCGGAGCGGGCTCAAGGCTCATTTCGTGATATCCAGCTTCTAGAGAACGTAAATCAATGCGCAACATAGCTCCCTCTGCGCGAACAACAACCCATCAATTCTACAGATCAGTTAATATACGGCACCATACGACTGCTTAGCAATGCAATCACCCGATCTAGAAATCCGAAAAGCGTGTGAAGGAAGCCCTGAAATGGCGCGCTCAGAACTGAAATCCGAGGTGACTGGAACTCCCTTTTCAGCCGAAGCAAGAAATCAACACGAAGTCTATTGAACTTACCGAGATCGTTGGTTACCATCAAACGGGTGTATGGGTGACATCACTGGCGGCTAAAACCACCGAAGTTCGAGATGACTCGGAACCTGAAGGGTTCTCAGTCTCCGCATTTTCCGAAAAATTGCTACCGGTCACTCCGACGACGAGATTTGTTCGCAAGAAGGGAGAAAAACAATTCGAGGGCAGGCTTCGAATGTGTTTCGAACGTGTGGATAAGTTGTTAGCCGTTTACCATATTAGGGTTCACTATTTGTCTCCACCTGACTGGCATAAGACGAAAAAAGCGAGTGACTGTTGAAGTTGATCCGTACAATCCTCATATGTTCATTGTTAACAAAGCCTTACGAATATTTAGTGAGCGTGGATAGATTGTTGGAGTCATTTTTTCGTTTTTCTCCGGAAAATAAGTGTGCATTTGTGCCCAACATTGCGTTTGTTGAGAACTGGTGAATAACCCGGGCAACGAATGGCTCCGTGAGGCCTAATTGTCCCGACAGAAACCGCTCGGTAAGAGCATTTTATTGACTACTTGATCAGTGCTGCGGAATTCCCCAGCCCATTCTTAGTATCCACATGGAGAAAACTCCGAAACAGGTTTGGGAAGAATGTCTTGAGGTAATTCGAGACAATATCAGTCGACAGAGTTTCAAAACCTGGTTTGCTCCCCTGAAGGCAATCAGTTTGGAACGTGATGGCGAATGGCTTCGCCTCACGGTCCAGCTTCCGAGTCGTTTTTATTTTGAGTGGTTGGAAGAGCACTACTTTTCCCTCATACGAAAAACAATTTCGAAGGTGCTCGGTCCGGATGGGCGACTTTTCTACGATATCGTCATAGAGAAAGACGATCCATACCGAGGAGTTGACGGAGCGACGATGCAGTTGCCTGCCAGGCAGCCGGCCAACGAGCCACAACCACACCGATCGGCGGCGATTTCCGACTTGCGCCAACCCGATAAATCGATATTCGACAATACGGGTCCTATTGGAGAGCCTGTTTCGTTCGGAAACGGATCGGGTACGACGACCGCCATCAGTAATCCGTTTGTCATCCCCGGGATTCAAAAAGTCCAGGTGGATAGCCGACTGAATACGAATTATACGTTCGACCGGTTTATTGAGGGAGATTGCAATCGCTTGGCTCGGAGTGCCTCACTTGCCATTGCCCAACAGCCTGGTGGTACGAGTTTCAATCCGTTCCTACTCTACGGCGGGGTCGGCCTGGGGAAAACACACCTGATTCAGGCGATTGGTAATTATATCGGAGTCAATGGCATGAACGATACGGTCCTCTATGTTTCGAGTGAGCGATTTACGACCGAGTTTGTTCAAGCCATCCAACACAATCGGGTAAGTGAATTCTCGCTATTCTATAGACAGATCGATGTGTTGATTATCGACGATGTTCAGTTTTTTGGAGGGAAGGAAAAGACCCAGGAGGAATTCTTCCACATTTTCAATGCGCTTCACCAGAGTGGAAAACAGATTGTGCTTTCGGCAGATCGTCCACCGCGGGACATTCAAGGAATTGAAGAACGACTTCTCTCGCGTTTTCAGTGGGGACTGTCAGCAGATCTGCAAAGTCCAGACCTGGAAACCCGCATCGCTATTCTACGGAGAAAAGCTGTCGAAGACGGGATCCAGATTGATCACGAAATACTTGAGTTCGTAGCCCACAACATCAAATCGAATATTCGAGAACTCGAAGGAGCTCTCATTAGACTCCTGGCCTACGGGACGCTCCACAAGCGAGACATCGATCTTCCTCTGGCCAAGGACGTGTTGCGAGATCTGATCAAGGATACGCGTGTTACGCTGTCGATCGAGGAAATTCAGCGACTCGCGTGCGAGTATTTCTCGATCGAAGAAGACCTGGTTCGGGCAAAAACCAGAAAACGTGAAGTGGTACAAGCGCGCCAGGTTGCCATGTACTTTTGTAAACAACTGACCCAACACTCACTCAAAACGATCGGACTTCATTTTGGAGGACGGGATCACTCCACCGTGATCCACGCGAATCAGAGTGTTGAAAACCAAATAGATACGGAGCCCAAATACAGAGAAATGATCGAAGAGCTTCGGCACAAGATCGAACTAAGAAGCAGGTAATTCGCGTGTCGCCGCGCCGCCGGGTATAGACTTGAGCGGACGCATCGGTTAACTTTGTGTCTCACCAATTTTGACATTGCATTATGAAATTTTCCGCCTCGAGCGTAGAACTTCTGAAGGCCCTTCAGACGGTCAACGGAGCCGTTCCGTCAAAGAGTACACTCCCGATTCTGGAGTGCATCCTTTTTGAAACCGATACCGGGAAATTGCGGCTCAGTGCAACGGATTTAGAAATCTCGATTGTTCAGCGCCTCTCGATGCCGGTGGAATCCGATGGTCCTTCGCGGGTCGCTGTCCCTGCAAAGCGTCTGATTGATACGCTCAAGGCGCTCCCGGATCTGCCCGTTAATTTCAGTGCAGATTCTGATTTTAATGTCTCACTTCGTACGGACCAAGGACACTACAAAATGGTGGGCCACGACGGGGCGGACTATCCGGCCCTTCCCGAACTCTCTGATGCTACCAGCATCAAGACAACAGGAGCGTTGTTGAAGCGAGCTGTACAAAAAACTGGATTTGCAGTGAGCCGCGATGCTCTGAGGCCGGCAATGATGGGAATCTATTTTCAGCTGGGTCCGGATGTAGCTCGCGCGGTTTCTACAGACGGCCATCGACTCGTAAAACTCTCTATGGAGAATTTTGGCGCCACCGAAGAAATCGATTTTATTGTTCCGGAAAAGGCGATGAGCCTCGCTACAAAAGTAGCCAGCGATGGACCCTGTACGCTAACGGTTGATAGTGGATACGCGGGATTTGAATTCGATGAAGCACGCGTATTGGCACGCCTTATCGACGAGCCGTATCCGAATTATCAAGCGGTCATCCCGGTTGAGAATGACAAAAAGATGACCATCAATCGGCAGGATCTACTTGCAGCAGTTAAACGCGTCGCACTCTATTCGTCGAGCATGACCAACCAGGTCCGACTATCTGTTGAATCATCAACCGTGACGGTCTCGGCAGAAGATATAGAGCGAGCAAGTTCTGCGAGTGAAACCGTTAATTGCGACTTCGACGGAGAGGATCTCGTGATCGGATTTAATGGAGTCTACCTTACCGAGGTACTCAACAACATCGACGGCGAAGAAGTCCTCTTTGAATTCTCATCTCCGAACCGCGCCGGTGTCGTTACACCTGTTGAGCAAAAGAATGACGAGAATATCATGATGCTCATCATGCCGGTAATGCTGAACACGTACGCGTAAGGGTCGTAACCGAATTTCCAAGGTCTATCGACTGTTCTGACAAGCGTCGTCCATTCAAAATATTTCGTTGAGCTGGTCGACAAAATCCGATTCGTAGCCTCCCAGACTCGTGCCGATTGCCGCTTCGCTCTTGAGACGGAGCGCCACTCTGAGCGCATCGATGCTTCTTACCCGGTCGCCGAGCAAGAAATGAAGTTTCGCCAGCGTTAGGTAGGCACCGGGCGGAACAGATTCCTGTTTTTCCTGACTCGAGATCGTTCTCAATAGAAGCACACGCGCTCGGCTCAATTGGTCCATTCGGTATGTCGGGAATAGCCCGATAAAGGAGCGTGACGATGACCGAGCGAGACGAAGCGCCTCATTGTACCGGTTCACCATACTTCTTTCCCATTCAATATCGTTTCCCCTCGTTGATACCCCCAGTTCCGTCCACGAATAATCATCCGATGTCAGATGAGCCATTCTTTCCAGTGGCGACTCACGGAATGTGCTTGCGGCAAAAAGAATTAGATAGACTCCAGCGAGCAACGTGAATCCTCGAACGAGCTTTCGGCCAACTACGAATCCAGTCGAAACCACATTCTGTGTTAATCTCGGAGCACCTGCGCGCCGTGGACCTCGTTTAAGCCGTCCAATAGCAGGGAATCGTTGACCTGTAACGCTTTCAAAATGATCTACGGCAGACGTTTCTGACCCGAGTTCGTGAATCCTCTCTTCGAGCTGAAATCGAACATCTGATAGTCGCTCCTCCTTTTCGACCCGGCGATGAATTCGGGCCACTAACTGCTGAAGGGGTCTTGCCCGCCTGGTCCAAAAACTGGACCCTGTTACAACCGCGTAAGGAAGGTGAACCTCATCATGGTCCGGGTCGGCAATCATTCTTGCGTCCGACAGAAGCGCGTCCCAATGCCTCGCGGATTGAAACACTGTTTCCCACTCCGGATTGTTTTGAACAAATTCCTCAACTTGCTGCTTTTCGACCTTGTCGTAGCCACAGTAGTCAAGTATCCAATCTTCTATATTTGATTGATCTTCCATAATGGTCAGCCTAACATTGATACATCATTTCCCATTCCTCCCTCTATAGACACTTGAGTGAAGAAAGCGTAACTCTCCATTTTCCTGAAGTTGAGGAATCTCTTCATTCATACCAGTCTCTGAACGCAACCAAGCCTGAATCTGATCGAAAACGGTAACATACTTTGTGTACATAGGAGCGAACCGTTGGGATTGATTTACCTGTGAGCCGACTTATCTCGTCGTACGAGAGATCCTCGACGAAGCGGAGTCGCGCAATACTTCTCAAAAACACGGGCAGTTTTTCAATCGCTCTTGAGAGCGCCAGGAATAGCGCCCCGGCATCCTCTGACGTGCCCATCTCGTCCAGCTCTATCGTAACGTTCGAATCGGTTTCAAGAGTCGTCACGTACTTTCGACGCGTAACGAAGTTGACATAGGTGTTTTTACAGATCACACTCACCCACTGAGCGTACCGATCGTTTCGCTCCAGCTGAGATCGACTTCTCTCTACTTTTTGATACGTCTTTTCTACTACCTGGTCGAGGTCAGACGAGCGAAAGCCGGACGAACCAATAAATTTAATCAGGTAATATCGCCTGATATAACAGTACGTCCACAAATCGACCAGATAACTGGTCGACGGGTGCGGTCGTTCTTGATAGGAACAATAAACCTCGTTCACTTCGGACGTATCGTCCAGGTGAAAGGGTAGCTGTGATGCTAGCGCATCAAGCGATTTCAGGTCGATCTTCAATGACATTGGCAGGGTGCGTGGCGATAGTGGGAAGCGCCTGCATCCGTTCACCGGCCGGATGTCCTTACACCTATAGATACGCGAACACGTAAAACCGAACGCCAAAAATAAAAAATCGAAATCTTCTTCTGTTGGATTGACGAATGGACGGCATTCGTATCTATTTGTCGCCCTTCGGACGGCCTACTTCCC
>SMXL01000007.1 GCA_004356385.1 Bacteroidota bacterium | reverse complement strand
CCGCTTCGACGGAGTTGAGTCGAACCGGCGTACAGACGCTGATCTTCCGCTACCCGTCGGGCCGTCAGGCGGCGCTGAGACGATGAACGCTCATCTTTTCTTACTAGAGGCCATTTTCTGAGTGATTCCGTGAGGGATATGGGGATATACTCATAAGAGATAACCAATAATCCGGATTCTTCCGGATTTCGACCGAGTAGTTCGAGGAAGCCGGTTCTATAGTCTAATAGATAGCCTTCGTCTGAAAGAATAACGCCGTCGATATTGACCACTTCCGAATGTGGAGAAATGAACGGCCGGATCAGAAAAGGTCCACCACCGGAAACGACCAACGAATCAACTCGCGAAGGAAGATAAATTTCAGCTCTTTCCTGTGCATAACCGGCCGACGTGAATCCAATCGTGGCGAGAAGGAAACACAGCCGGAATACAGCGCGGATCAATGGCGTGATAATAAATATGGAACGCTCGAACAAACTATTCGGATCTATGTGACTTGCCGTTATTAGTCATTACCCATTCCGCGTTGATCACCAGAATGATTGTTGACGCTCCCAGGAATCTCGAAAAATCCAATCTTCATTCAACAAGGGTTGGATTTCATCCGATCTCTCCAAAAAACTGAAGATCCGCCATTAGGTTGCCGCCCGAGTGAATGGATTATAATTTCCTTTCAAGTAAATCTTACAATAGCACGGTTTTCAACTTTTTAATTGCCCATGTCAACTCTTGGTTCTGAGTCCAATCCAGCTCGTATTGCCGTCATCGGTGCTGGTCCGGCAGGGTTTTATGCTACTGAAAAATTTTTCAAGGCAGCGGCTGCGGATTTTCATGTGTGTGTCGACGTATACGATCGACTCCCCACCCCCCACGGATTGGTTCGAGCTGGCGTGGCCCCGGATCATGAGAAGATTAAGAATGTGACGCGTGTGTTCGACAAGACGGCGTCCAACCCCAACTTTCGCTTCTTTGGAAACGTCGAGTACGGGTCTCACGTCTCGCTCGAAGATCTTAAGCGCTACTATCATCAGGTATATTTTTCAACGGGTGCTCAGGTAGACCGGCGGTTGGGTATTCCGGGAGAGGATTTACTGCGAAGTCATTCAGCCACCGAGTTTGTAGCCTGGTACAATGGGCACCCTGATTTCAAGGACCTCACGTTTGATCTTTCCCATGAACAGGTAGCCATAATAGGAATGGGAAACGTTGCGGTAGACGTAGCCCGGATTCTTGCGAAAACGATTGACGAACTGGCCCATACGGATATTGCTGACTATGCGCTGGAAGCGTTAGCTGAAAGCAAGGTGAAAGACATTTATATGATCGGTCGGCGGGGCCCTGCGCAAGCGGCCTTTACGACACCGGAAATTAAGGAGATGGGGGAGCTTGACGATGCGTCCGCCTTGGTCTTGGCCGAAGAGCTGGAACTCGACCCGGTATCGGAGGCAGCGTTGGAAGAGTCCCCAGATCGGATGACGTCAAAAAAGCTTGAAATAATGGCCCCGTATGTAGGAGGATCAAAGCCAGGTGCGTCCAGAACGTGTCACGTGCGATTCCTGCTCTCGCCTATCGAATTGCTATGTGGTGAGGACGGGGGCGTCTCGGGAATGCGACTTGTCCGAAATGTTCTCGAAAAGCAGGATGGTGGACGCATCGGTTGTGTCGCGACCGAGACTGAAATAGAGCTTCCCGTCCATCTCGTATTTCGCTCGGTCGGGTATCGTGGCGTTGCACTCCCGGACCTTCCCTTCGATGATTCGTGGGGAGTCGTTCGGAATGAATCGGGTCGCGTCGTCGACGATTCCGGCAATAAAGTGCTAGGTTGCTACGTGGGAGGCTGGATTAAGCGGGGACCCACTGGAGTGATCGGAACGAACAAACCCGACGCCTTCGAAACGGTCAGTGCGATGATCGAAGATCTTGGCGCCGGAAAACACTTCCATCCCGAATCCACTGATCCCGAGACGGTCGCCTCATTTGTACACGCTCGGCAACCTCAGTTTATTTCATACAAAGATTGGCTTAAAATCGACTCAGCAGAGAGGGCTGCCGGTGAGTCTCAGGACAGACCCCGGGTGAAATTCACCTCTATTGATGAGATGCTCTCCGTTCTGGAGAGAGCCTGATCAATGGCCGGACCGAGGTAGACGGTCAATTACGAGGTGGAGATGCCCGTAACAGCATAGCCGTCCTGGTCGATCGCGTTGCGAACGTCTTCATCGCTGGCAGAGCTGGTCAGAATGGTCGCCGATCCAATGTCGACATCTAAGATCGTAACATCCGGGAGCGAGGAAAGTGCTTGCCGGACTGCATTGACGCAGTGATGACAATGCATCCCTGATACCTGTACTGACTTTTTCATGTAGATAGTTCCCTCTACGGCGAATTTTGCTATTTGAAACCTAGATAAGTCTTTTGAGACGAAGGCTGTTCGATACCACTGATATACTTGATAACGCCATTGCGGCAGAGGCCAAAACCGGGCTGAGTACAATTCCAAACGCAGGATACAAAACACCGGCAGCAACAGGGATACAAATGATATTATAAATAAACGCAAAAAATAAATTTTGGCGTATCACGGACATGGTTATTCGCGATAGTTTGATGGATTCAACCACGCTTCGTAGATCAGCTTGCATCAGTGTTACATCGCTCGCCTCAACTGCGATGTCCGTTCCGCTGACCAGTGCGATTCCCACATCGGCCTGGGCGAGCGCAGGAGCGTCGTTGATCCCGTCACCAACCATCGCTACAATTTCTCCTTTCTCCTGCAACGATTTGATGGCTGCCGTTTTCTCGTGGGGCCGGACGTCTGAAACCACCCTACTCACCCCAACCTGTCGACCGATCTCGTCTGCACTCGCGGCCCGATCTCCACTGATCAGAAGAACGGACAAGCCGAGGGTTTTCAGATCCTGAATCGCACTTTTAGACGTGGTTCGGATGGTATCAGCGATGGCCAGGGAACCAATGATTACCCCGTCACGAGCCACAAAAACAGTTGTATATCCCTTTGAGTCCCACCCGTCGTTTCTTTCCCTGTCCACGAATTCGACTCCATTCGACTCGAGGTATGACTGATTTCCCACGATGATCTCTTGTCGATCGACGACGCCCGTTACTCCTGAACCTGTCTCTGATTCGAACGATGAGGCTTCTCGAATCTCAACGCCCGAATGAGTCGCAGCAGCAACGATTGCAATCGCGATCGGGTGTTCTGACAGTTTTTCTATGGAGGCCGCCAATGAAAGCACACTCGAAGAATCATAACCTTCAGATACGATGACTTCTTGAACGCTCGGCCGACCTTCGGTAACCGTTCCCGTTTTATCCAAGGCCACCGTCGTAACTGCGCCAGAAGTTTGGATGGCACTTCCGTCCCTGAGAAGGATTCCCTTTGCTGCAGCACGTCCCGTGCCCACTACGATCGCAGTTGGAGTTGCGAGTCCCAGCGCACAAGGACACGCAATGATAAGAACCGTAACAAACCGTAACAGTGCGTGATTAACGACTGGATCCGGCCCAAATAACATCCAAACGATTCCGGTAATGACGGCGATCGAGAGCACTACGGGCACGAACACGGCTGCGATCCGATCGGCGAGTTTCTGAATAGGGGCTTTTGAACTTTGTGCTTCCTGGACCAATCTCACAATTTGACTGAGCATGGTGTCGCGACCTACGCGCGTCACCTCAACCTTAAACGAACCCGTCGTATTGACCGTCCCGGCTGAAACCCGGTCGCCAGCTTGTTTGGTGACCGGAATGGGCTCACCTGTCAGCATACTCTCGTCAACACTTGATTCCCCCGAAACGAGGATTCCATCGACCGGTATGCGTTCGCCTGGTTTCAGTATGACGAGATCGCCAATTCGAACTTGATTGGTTGGAGTCAAAATTTCGTAGCCTTCTCGAATGACAAGTGCCTCATCGGGTTGTAAAGCAATCAAGCCCTTGATCGCAGCTCCGGTCCGACCTTTGGCGCGTTCTTCAATCAGTCGGCCCACAAGAATCAGGGTTACGATGATGGCCGCTGCTTCGAAGTAGACTTCTGGGGCCTGTCCCGTGGCAAGAAAAAAAGAGGGAAAGAACACAGCAGCAACGCTGTAGCTGTAAGCTGCCCCCACGCCGAGCGCTACAAGCGTGTTCATGTCCGAGGCTCCATGCCTCGCCGCCCGGGCAGCCAGTACAAAGAATTGTCTACCTGCAACGAGCACCACGGGCGTCGACAGGAGAAAAAGAACGAGATTCTGATTGGGAATACGTAAAAGCCCGTGCGCCATGGAAATCACGGCAATGGGAACTGATAAAATTCCTGCGAGCCACAGACTATTCCGAAGCTTACCTAATCGAATCGCATGGCGGTCATCTGAGTCTTCCACAACCGAATCGTTGTTTGATCCGCCCATTGGGTCTCCTCGGTGGAGGTCAAATGCCGCTTCCAATTCATAACTTTTCACCATCCCCGGGATGTATTTCACGCGGAGCAAAACGTCATCCGCCTCATCTACACGAGATACCTCCAGTACTCCGTTTCGGGCAAGCAGGTCTATCTCCAAGGCATCGGCATCAGGACCGGCATTTTCGCCAGAAACAATCGTCTCAGCTTCTGATGTGTGGATTTGATATCCCGTGTTTTCGACGGTCGAAATCAACTCTGATACCGGGATAGGAGGACCGTCAAATCGAACCAGGGCTTCCTCGGTAGCATAATTCACGACCGCCGTCGACACACCAGGAAGAGCCGAAAGCCTTCGTTCTACGCGAAGTGCACATGTCGTACACATCATCCCTTCTATTGGAAGGGAGACCGATTCATTTACCAGTAGATCTACATCTGCTTCAGAATGAGAGTCAACTGTTTCCAAAATATCGGTTCGATTTTCAGCCATCAAATGGATCCACGTTTCCGATGCTTGATACAGGAATTAAAAGATGATTTCTACTCTCTGTACCATGATTAGTTTGATGGCTCACTGACATCGCCCCGCGACCAATAAAGGATATTGAGAATCGAAAAAGACTGATCAAGATCCAACAAAGTCATCCATCCTCGTCTTATTATCCCCATGGACTAACGGACTCAAACAGCCTCATACCAATTCGCAGACATGATTGATGTAATTACAGCTCAGTTGGACCGGACTCTTGATGGAACGGACTTTGGTGACCTGGGAGACCGATATCAGGGAAAGATTCGCGACACGTATTCATTCGATTCTCAAATGGCGTTGATCACGACCGATAGAATATCCGCCTTCGACCACGTGCTCAGACAAACCATTCCGTTCAAAGGTCAGGTCTTGAATCAGCTGGCCGCCTATTGTTTTGAGGAGACGGCGGACGTCATGCCCAATCATGTGATATCCGTTCCTGACCCGAACATCACGCTGGCATTGAAATGCGAACCGGTACAGATAGAGTTCGTCGTGAGAGGCTACGTGGTAGGACACGCCTGGAGAACGTATCGCAGTGGACTTCGAGAACTTTGTGGGGAATCCCTGCCTGAGGGCCTGATAGAGAATAGTAGACTCCCTGAACCTATTCTCACTCCGACCACAAAGGCACAAGAAGGCCACGATGAAGATATTTCGGCACCTGAAATCGTTTCAAGAGGAATTATGGACGAGCAGATCTTTCTCGATTTGAAGGAATGCGCTCTGCAATTGTTTGCCAGGGGAACTGAAATGGCCGCGCGGCGCGGGTTGATCCTTGTCGATACCAAGTATGAGTTCGGGCTCACACCCGATGGTACGTATGTAGTCATCGATGAAATTCATACACCAGATTCATCTCGATATTTCTATTCCGATACGTACGAGGATTTGTTGGCGGCAAACGAACCTCAGAGGCAACTTTCCAAGGAATTCGTACGCGTGTGGTTGATGGAGAAAGGATTTCAGGGCAAAGAAGGCCAACTGCTGCCCGACCTCGATGACGCTTTTCGGATAGAAGTGGCAGCGAGATATATCGAACTATTCGAGACCATTACGGGTCAGACGTTTTCTCCAGACACACATCCTGACCCTCAACTGCGTTGCCTGGAAGCATTGACAGATCTGGTCCAAACCTAGCGTGGAGTGTGTCCTGTTACCCACTCTGTGGCCCCGTCTTCATAGACTTCCTTTTTCCAGATCGGAACCCGTGTTTTCAGTTCGTCGATAAGGAATCGGCACGCTTCAAATGATTCGGCGCGATGAGCCGTCGCGACTCCGATAACCACCGAAGCTTCGCCCACGGGCACAATCCCCAGCCGATGGACAATCGCCACGCGGAGTAGAGGCCACTTCGTCTTCGCCTCGGAAACCATTCGATCCAATTCAGCGAGCGCCAATTCGCGGGCGCATTCATAAGAGAGCTCGACCGTAATACGGTCATGGGTTACGCGTCGCGTCGTTCCCACAAATAGGCTTACTGCCCCGCCTTCCGCCTCGCGTAAAAACTCCTCGAGTTCCGGAATGACAATCCGACCTTCTGTGATTGTGATTTGTACGTTCATGCGTCTCGCGTATTTCCGTGCGTGCTCAGCGAGCACATGCTATCCACCACTGACAGGTGGGATAAGAAGCAGTGTCGAATCGGATTCGAGAACGGTCTCATTCGAAATATAGGATTCGGCATTTGCGATCCTAACCGATGCCATCAATTCCGCGCATTTTGGATGGCGCTCCCGTACGAGTTCTAGAAGATCAGCCCCGGTACATCCTTCAGGGGCCTCAAGGACCTCAGTGGAAAGCCCTGTGGTTTCCTTCAGAATGGCATAATATTTTACCGTAAGTGTCATTGAAGCTAAAATGAAATGAGAGCAAGGTTAGCCAGAATGAATGGCCTTGATGGGCTCTATACTGGACGCGAAACGCGCAGGAAAATAGGAGGCGGCGGCGCACATCATTAAAGTCAAAACGCCGACGATCACAAAATCATAACCATTCAACTGAATGGGCGCCGTACTCATATAGTACGCCTCCTCCGGTAGCGGAATGATTGAGAACCGCAGCTGCATTCCTGCAAGGATGAGCGCAGTGACCTCGCCAATGATCACACCGGCCACGCCTATGTACATGCCTAGTGTTAGAAACAACCTTCTGAGACTCGCGGCAGAAGCACCCATACTCGAAAGAATACCCACCTCCCGAGTTTTTTCGAGGATAATCATGAGAAGGGTTCCAATGATATTAAACGCGGCAACCAGAATAATAATCCCGATTACGAGAGGGATAATATTTTCCTGAAGATTGACCCAGGCAAAAAGACTGCTATACACGTCATAGATGGAGCGCGCCATCAGCGGAAAAACGAGGTCTGCATCAATCAACTCGGCAACCGTTCGCGGATCTGATCCTTCGTAAAGCGACAGATCATATCGTGTGACTTCGTCCTGCCGATACTCCAGCAGTCGACGAGCCGTGTCCAAGTCCGTAAAAACATACAACTCGTCGAAATTGGCCAATGAGGTTTCAAAGATCCCTGAAACGTGAAACTGCTTCACTTTCGGGGTTCGTGACACACTCTCTACACCGGCTCGGTTTCTCAGCGAAAACGCGGTAATCCGGTCACCCAGGCTGAGCGCGAGCGACGAAGCCAATTTTCTGCCGATTACCATGCCGACCAAACCATCTGCTCGGGCATCGAAGGTGCCACTCCCCTCTTGAAGGGCTCCGTCGAGGTAGTCGGGTAAGACATCCGTCCCCCAAATCGAAACCCCGTCAATTCGGGTACTTGATTTTCTGAGAAGGATAAATTCCTGAACAACCGGAGACGCCTTTTCTACAGCTTCGAAAGCCACCAGTTGATCGTACAGCAACGACGCGTTGTCAAGTGGAGCGTCCCGAAAACTTTCGATCTGTATCTGGGCTCCGAAGCCAACGATCTTGGACTCGATTTCTCGGCTGAAACCCCTCACGATAGAAAGGGCGAGAATGAGCGTCGCGACTCCAAGCGCTACACCGCCTACAGAAATGAACGTAATCAATCGAAGGAATCGACGTCCTTCGGATCTTCCTTGTGCTCTTCGTAAATACCGAAGCGCAATGTATCGCTCAAGTGAAGGTGGCAAAGCTTCCTGGGTTGGCGGGAGGAACTGATCCGCCCAAGACGATCGGACCGTTTAATTGATCCGGGCTATGCCTATGTGCCTTCCCAGGAGCTTGCCTAGTCAATCTAGACACCGATGCCCGTGACAGACTCCGTTTCATCACTGTCATTCGACTCGACGAAATGGAAAGGTGGCCACGGACCCGATTTCTCGAACACCAGTCCAATAGCTTCATACTCGGTCGCAAGTCGCTCGATGCAATCGCCGAACTGCGTCTCCATATGTGTAGGTACGAGATATGCAGCGTTCATGATGAGAGTGCGACCCTCCGAATCCAACTGATTCGTGGCATCCTTAAAAGTGCCTTCGGACGACAGTTCCAAGAGGATGCTGTGCGATCTACCTATGCACGTCTCGAGTAAGTTTTGTCCAATCACAGAATTTTCGGAATCGTCTTCATCATTCAACATGTTTTGAAGGGCTCTGGAAACTCCTTTTGGCATCCCTTCAATCGATTTTTCTATCTGCTGATCGCTTTTCGAAATCGCATCGCGAAGTCTTTCCGCGTCACAGAATACACGAACACCAAACTCCGATTTCCCGTGGAGCCTTTCGAGTGTATCCTCAAAATGCTGCTGCTGCTCAGCGATCAGGCCCATGATCTCATCTTCCGTGTCGCAGCTCATACCGAATCGGATGGGGACAAGCGTCGCATCCTTCTTGATTTCGAATAGAACAGCGGCATGTCGGCGTACCTTATTCTTGAGCCATTCTGTGTCCTTCATGCTCGATTCGATGGCATGTTTTCCAAACGGGGGACTCTCCTCGATACTTACAATTGCACTGAGTTGACCGCCATTCACTACAAAAACCTCAGAAGAGTCGGTCATTCCTGAATGAAATTCACCGTTGATAACGTAGCTGCTCTCGGCTGACATAATTCCATATACATAGTAAACCTGGCCCGTATCCGGAGTGGATGAAACCTTCATTTCCGGAACGATTCCATGTGGAGCTCCATCCCCGATTGATGCATCGTTGGAAATCGGTTTCACGGTATTCTGGGTACGTTCTTCGGGCGCGACATTATCCGATAAACTGTCTTCCTGTACGATCTCGTCCGCCGCAATGCCTTCGCTTTCATTCGCGTCACTTTCTGCAAGTTCGAAGCGGAAACCTGGACTGATATCGTCGACATCGTCAGCATCGAGCTCGTCATCGACAGAATCTGAGTCCATATTCTGCTCGGCGTCAGCAACAGAGCCTGACTCGGAAATGGAGCCGAGATCTGCAAGTGACTTCCAATCTGAATGACCGTATGCGGCTGAACTTGAGTCTGATTCTTCTTGCTTGGGCACACCGTCCTCCGAAGAAACTTCTGCTGCTTCAGCTTCCGATGCTTCGGGTTCGGTTTCCTCGCCTGCAGGCTTCTTGGAGGTGAGGGTTCTTAGAGCCTCAGAGAAAAATGCTTGTTCAGCTGATTCATCTCCACGTTTCGAACCCGCGGACAGACTCTTCAGTGCTTCCTGGAAAAGACGCTCCGTCATCTTTTCACGAACAATTTTTCCTGCTGATCGGAGAACCTCGTGTTCAGGATCAATTCGATCAATCACATTTGAGGCTGTCGACTCTGCATCACTTAACGACTCGAGGGACTGGTCAAGAATCTCGGAGATCAGCATCTCCTTTAAACTCTCGATGGCGTCATGGACCGGTTTTGACTCGTCTGGCAGACGACCTATCGACTCTCTAGCTACTTCGTCCGGGGATCCTAACTGATCGACACCTGCCTTGGCAATCTCAGATACGAGCATCTCCCTAAGAACAGCAACGACCTGGTCAATCTGGCTTGCATCATCTCCAATGTGTGCCCGTGCCTGCGTCGCCGCCACATAGTTGTCGCTCAGTTCATTTAAGGCAGTGGTCGCCGTCTCTTTCAGGAGATTATCCTTCAGTTGACTCGTGATGGCTCTCATCTGTTCATTTCCAGCGTCCACGTAGGAACGGGCTTTCTCAGACGATTCTGCGACATTGTTCAAGCGACGTTTCGCCTCTTCCGAAACTTCGGAAAGCAATTGACTTTCGAGAGCGTCTGCTGCTCTTTCTACCTCAGGAAGAGAGGGTTGGAGTAGCATGCGTGCTTTGGAGGACGTATCGTGCTTGTCAGCCAATCGCTCTTTCGAGGCCTTTGCAACGTCTTCGATGAGCTTTCTTGTAGCCTCATCAACTGCGGATACGATTCGGTCATCGTCAGCAGGAATGCTCCTAGCAGCTGCAGACGCAACCTGCTCGATATCCTCAAGGCGCTCGATCATGAGTCCAGTGATCCTCTCAACCATTTTCTGATTGGATGCGATCAATGCGCTCTGTACGTATTCGCTTTGGTTCTCGAACGCGCGCTCCACAGAATCGGCGATCTTACCGGAATCCGAAAAATCTGACAAAACACGTCCTGAAATTTCTTCGGTGGCTTTTTGACGGACCCGTTCGCACGCTTTTCTGAAGGTCGGATGTTCACTGGATATGAATGACATCGCCTCAATACTGGCTTTGTTCGCGTCTGTCAATTCTTCCAGAACAGAGCCTGCCATGTCCTGCAGCAGTCTGTTCCTCAGCACAGCGTTTGCGGCAATGAGTACATCGTGGTCATGTTCGATGTGTTGCCGCGCGTCTTCAACGATCTCCTCAAAATTGTCGAGGCCATTTAACGTGTCTTTCGCGACATTCTCAATCAGCTGTTTTCTAACGCGTAAGGATGCTTCTTCAACGAGCGACGTATTTTTCGTAATCTGTTCGGACGCCTCGTCGACGAATTCTGACGAGTTACTGATTTGATGCTCGGTTTGCTGAGCGACCATTTCGCGAAGCTGTGTGTACGTCTTCGATACCGCTTGTTCAAACCAGGCACCTGCTCCAATATATTTTGCCAGAGCGGCCTCCTGAAGCTCTTCAACCGTATCGACCGATTCGCGTACTCGGCGTTCTATTTTCTCTACAAGACGATCTTGCCAAGAGGCTTTCGCCTGTTCGGTTAATTGTGTCAGTCGATCTTCATCATATTCCAGATTCGACACGACTTCATCTGCGATATCGTACTCGGCGTCCGTTGGATCAGATAAGCGTAGCATCAGCTCCTGGCGAAGCCGATTCTGGATGATCTGTTTACCTCGCTCAATGCCCTCATCCACATCTAGTTGGGTCGAATTCGCAATCTCGGATGCCATTTTCTCTGAGTTCAGATCGGCTTGATCAAGTTCAGATTCAATCAGGCTGCGCATTCTGGAAACCAGAATTGGAATCGCTTCTTCGACGCTGTCACCGGTATCAATGGGTAGCCGGTTCGCTATTTCTTCCGCGATGCGTTTGGAATTGACTCCCACTGCAGACAACTGATCGCGAACTCTTTCTTTGGTCCGGCTTTCTAAAATGGCCCTCGCGTCATCGAACGTGCCTTCCAGCTCGATAGATAAGCTTCCGGCGATTTCATCAGCCATGGCATTCGTGTCGAATTCAACACCGGCAAGCTTCTGAGAAACCTGCTTTCGGGTGCGGGATTCCAGAATATCCATGGCACTGTCAATTCGATCGGAAACCTCGATGGGCGCTTCGATCGCCAGTTCACGGCTAATGGCTTCCAGGTCAAGGTCTGCCGAATAAATTTTCTCCTTAACAATGTCCTTCGTGCGCGCACGAAGAATCGACATGGCTTCTTCGAGATTCGAATCAATCTCGATTTCAATTCGGTGAGCGATCTCTTCGGCCATCGCTTCGGAGCCCACGTCGATCACTGATAATTCCTTGACCAAGAGGTCACGCATCCGGGATTTAAGAATGGATGTGACTCGCTCGAGATCGAACTTAGCATCCAGCTGAACCTGCCCGGCAATTTCACGAGATATCGCGTCGGTGTCAATATCCACTGAATCCAGTCGATCTTCGATCAGCTTCCGAATTCTCGACTCAAGGATATTTTCTGCTGGTCCCATCTCGTTGTTAATTTGGATGGGATGTTCGCGCGCAATCTCGGAAGCCATTTCTTCGACGGCGACTTCACGCTGTTGAAGCTCTCGCTTGATGCGTTCTTTAATACGGTTTTCGATGATGGATCCCGCTGCATTGATGTCGTAATCTGCCTGTACGGGCATATTCTGGGCGATATCCTCGGAAATTGGTTGAGCGTCGATCGTGATCTTATCGAGCTGATCACGAATGTCTTTTTGGACTCGGTCCGCTAGAATTGTCTCGGCATGTTCTGAATCAAAATCGTGGTTCAAATCGATGTTGTAGGCCAGATCTTCAGCGATGGCATCCACGTCGATCTTAATCTTGGTAATCTTCTTTTGAATCTCTGCCTGTATACGATTGGTCAGAATAATTCCGGCAGTGTTCAGATCTGCCTCGGCCTCAATCGGCATTTTATTGGCCACAGCCGCTGTCAACTCAGCCGGATTCAGCTTCAGGCTTTCGAGGTGATCTCTGACTTTCTTTCTGAGCCGGGATTTGAGTGATTCCTCTGCGGCTGACAGGTTGTACTTGCGATTTAGTTTCATCGATGAAGCAATGTCTTCAGCAACGCCTTCACCATCGATCGAAACTTCTTGAAGTTGTACGAGAATTTCTTCGCGTGTCCTAACCAGAAGTTTTTCCGTCGCGGCTCCGAGATCAACGTCTGTATTCAAATCCATCGTTTGAGCAACTTCAGCAGCAATTGAAACCGTGTCAACTTCAATGGCTGACAGTTCTTGCTCGATACGATCTTTAAGGCGTGCGTTGATCACCTGTACGGCCAGGTTCACATCTGATTCAAAAGCGGAATTGGATACCAAGTCGTCTACGAGCGACTTGGAGTCGATTTCTATTCTTTCAAGACGCTCAGAAATCTTCTGAAACATTTGAGTTTCTATTTCTCCAACCGCCTTTTCAAGGTCCCTGGAAAAGTCCACATCCGTTTTAGAAAGAACTTCTGCAACCAGGCTAGATGTATCTAACTCAATGTTAGATAAAGTATTAGCAACTATTGATCGTGTTCTACTTTCAAGAATAGAGCGTGCATCTGTGAGATGCTCGTCGACGTCGATGGAGACGGTGTTGGCCAGATCTCGAACGATAGTGCCCGAGTCTTCAATCATCTCTGAAAGCTTGGCTTCTATGATCTCCTCTACCCGCGTCTGAACTTCGTGACGTACGCGTGAACTCAGTTCTTCCAGAGCGTCCCCTTCAGAAAGTGTTTTCAACACCATCTGATTCACTGCCGCTTCAAGCTCGTTGAAGGGCGGCATCACCTGGCGGGCAAGTTGATCAAGTATCCGTTCGCGCAGCTTCTCGGAAATACCTTTCCCATCCGAATCGAGATCGATTTCTTCTAAGCGCGCGGCGAGATCTTCGTCCTTTAGCGACGCGAGTTCGGTCGCTGCCTGTTTTGTGATTGCACGAAAGAGTTGTTGTTTAACATTCTCTTTGATATGAGCAACCTTGTTATCATCATTTCTGTGAGGCATAGCCTTGTGATGCCGGAGCACCGTTTTGTCTTACAGATTATTCCGGTCCACGCGAATACCATGATTGTGCCTCATTCGGAACCAATCCGGACGCAACCGAATAAATCTCACCAAAACAGGCCGTTTCTCTTTAATATGGTTGATATGCCTTGTTCGAGTGCCCCCTTGCTCTGAATACTTCCAAACATGAAATGCAGGACAAACGACGGAAATATCCTCGTATTCATCGGAAAAATCTGCCTTCTCTCAATCTGCTTAGAAGATTCCGCGAACAGGTTTATCGCCATGCGCGAACGTGCGTAACTTTGGGCCTTTGCTGGTCGACTTTATACGCCGATCGAGATCCACGATGTGCATATTCTGAGAACGAACTGGTTAGACATGAATAATCTGTACCCCTCCGTCCCAATCCCCGTCAATGAAAGGGTGCGTTCGTACGCGCCGGGTAGCCCTGAACGCAAATCTCTGAGAAAGCGTCTGTTGGAGATGCGCGACGAAGTCGTTGATATTCCAGCGTTCATTGGTGGCAATGAGGTAAGAACCGGAACCGAGTTGCCCGTCTATGCACCGCACGAGCTGAGCAGGCAGATCGGAACGTCGCATCAGTGTGGCGAACCCGAAATTCAAAACGCCATAAAGAGCGCCATGAAAGCGCGAAATGATTGGAAGAACCTTGAATGGACCGAACGAGCCGCCATTTTTCTGAAGGCTGCTGAACTCCTGTCGGGCCCGTGGAGAGATACCATCAATGCTTCAACCATGCTGGGTCAGAGCAAGAACGCCTACCAGGCTGAAATTGACGCAGCTTG
Source organism: Bacteroidota bacterium (assembly GCA_004356385.1). Next base: position 155 of record SMXL01000007.1, on the reverse strand, counting down.
CGAATTGATTGACTTCTTCCGGTTTAATGTGTCATTCATGGAGCGTATCTATTCGGAGCAGCCCTCTTCTTCAAAGGGTATTTGGAATAAGCTGCAGTATCGACCCCTGGAAGGATTTGTATTCGCTGTAACCCCATTCAATTTTACAGCGATTG
>SMXL01000105.1 GCA_004356385.1 Bacteroidota bacterium | reverse complement strand
CTCATGGGAGACTCAGAAATTACCACGTCCCACGGCGATATCGAGATCGCGCTTCTGGGCAACTTCAGCTCGGAGCTGAAAACGAGTCACGGAGACGTGACCGTTTACGCTCCATCGAATATTGCTGCCGAGCTTGACTTCGAAGCCACTCAAGTCAGGGTAAGCAAACATTTTGACTTGAATGGAAGTGTAAAGAAGGATCGGGTCAAAGGCCTCGTCAACGGCGGCGGATCGAAGATTAGAATACGCACTACGCACGGCTCTATAGAGATGAAGAATAGATAGCGAGATACGGGCGCTCACGAAAGGGCGCTCGATCACCGGCACATTTTGCAAGAACTGGCCTGAATATTTAGCACACCCGGAGAGAGGGACTGGCGATTCAACGCCAAGGGGTTCACAGTGATTAGGGGCGGATTCCTTCCGGAATTCGCCCTTATCCTTTTAACGCCAATTTCAACACGTCAGGCTCAGTGATAGGCAGTTCACACGTTCGATTTGTGCAGATATAGACGGTCTCTTTCCCGTCGATGGATACATATTCAATCAGGTGGGGTAAGCACGATTCGAGTTCCTCAGCCATCTTTGGAGATTTGATCAGAATCACCGCGGTCGGAAGAAACGTGCTATTCACGATGAGAGACAACTCACCGGGTTCTCCGACAATCACAATCTCGCGACGATCTCCCTGAGCCAGATCCACTGTCATCATCGCCGAAGAAAAACCGAGGGCATAACTGGATGATCCTGCTAAACTGGCGTCGGCCTGTTGACGGCCTAATTCTTCTAAATGCTCGTCAGCAAGTACTTCTGCAAGCTTGAGCATTGTCTGAGCGATAACAGATGATCCGGAAGGAGTAGCTCCGTCGTGAAACTGTTTGAGGCGAATCGGTAATTTGTGGACATCCGGGTTACTGAGGAAAAATCCTCTTGCATCATCGTCCCAGAAATCGGATATCGCGACGCGTACATAGTCTTCGGCTTTGGACAACCACTCCATATTTCCAGTCGCCTCAAACAACTCCAGAAATCCCCAACTGAGGAAAGCGTAGTCATCCAAAAATCCAGCCTCAGAGGTCGTTCCCTCAAACGAAGAATGCACCAGTTTCCCCTGTAGAGAATGGTTTTCGACCATGAAACGAGCTGCTCGCTCCGCGGCGCTGATCCATTCTGAATTCGAAAAAACCCTTCCGGCCCTGGCCAGAGCCGCGATCATCGCCCCGTTCCAATCTGTCAACAGTTTTTCATCTCGCTGAGGCCGAATTCGGTCCGACCTGACCTCGAGAAGTTTTTGAACAATCGAAGACCACAACGCACGATCCCGATCTTTTGGGTAGGAATTTCCGCCGAGAAAAAGATTCATTCCCGTCGGTTCGCCGGTCGACTCATCTTGAATATTTCCCGCCCTGTCTACACGCCATTCCCGGTGAGCATACTCGAGCTCAGCGGTCGTGAGGACCTCTTCGAGTTCACCCCACGCCCACAAGTAGAACTTTCCCTCTGACCCCTCGCTGTCCGCATCTTCAGACGCAAAGAATCCACCACCCGGTGCCAACAAATCCCGCACTACATATTCGATTAGATCTCCGGACATGGACTGATAGTATGGATCACGATTGACCTGAAAGGCTTCCGTACATGCGACTATCAGCATGGCTTGATCGACCAACATCTTTTCGAAGTGAGGAAGCTTCCACTCCCGGTCTGTCGAATAGCGATGTATCCCCAGTCCAATTTGGTCGAAAATGCCCCCTCTGCGCATGGCCCGAAGTGTCGCATCGACCATTTTGTACGCGGCATCGTCTCCCGCACTGTTGCCATATCGAAGCAGGAAGCTGAGCTGGTGAGCTGTCGGAAATTTCGGGGCAGCGCCAAATCCTCCCCATTCCGCGTCATATCTAGAAACGAGGGCAGAAAAGGCCGCCGACATCTTCTCCTTCGCTACCGGTTCCGTTCCTGAATCGTCAGGCTGCTGTCCTAGTGCGGCAATGAGTTCGTGTCCAAACTCTGAAATCCGTTTCGAGTCCTCCATCCACGCGCTACTGATTTTCTCGACCAGTTCCAGTACCCCCATCCGACCGTACCGACTTGTCTTCGGCAAGTACGTCGCACAGTAAAATGGAACACGATCAGGCGTGGCTACGATCGTAAGCGGCCACCCGCCTGCTTGTCCCATCGCCGTGCAGGCGCTCATATAGAAATGGTCGACGGTGGGGTGTTCTTCGCGGTCCACTTTGATGTTGACGAAGGCCCGATTGAGCACCTCTCCCACTTCCGGGTCCTCAAAGGATTCGTGCGCCATGACGTGACACCAATGACAAGCAGCATATCCAATGGAGATCAGTACAGGCACACCCCTCGAGGCTGCGTCGTTAAATGCCTCATCGCCCCAGGGGTACCAGTCCACGGGGTTGTCCGCGTGCTGCCTCAGATACGGACTCGTTGCCCCATGAAGTCGATTGGCCATTTCAGGAAAGACATCCGCTCGGCCCTATCAAAAGGCCCGGCTGAAAAACACAGCATTAAGGAATAATCGTTGACTCCCATGCCAATATGCACGAAAACTCAACCTGTCCATGAACCCGATAACGCGACCCTTTCCCGCTCGCGCTGCGACGGCGCCCGCACTGCCTTCAAGTTGCTCGAGTTTGTCATCAGAAATGTATCCACTCAAGAGCGGCTGGTCTGAATATAGTCCAAGCCCCTGGCCTGGAGTTTCGGGGGCTTCGTAAAATTGACTTCCGATATGAAATACGGGCAGAGAATGGTTTATTCCGAATCCAACGGGGTGAGTCGTGTCGATTGACAAAGTGAAAATAGATCCACCGATCCGATGGGCCCCCCGGGCTTCATCCAATTGATTGTATGGTAGCCCTTGAATTAGGGAATCCGTATCGAATGATTTTGATTCAATTTCCAGTAGGTCATTACTCTGAGCCCAATTTATTGCCCCAGACATCGCGATGAGCGATCCGCCATCCTTCGTCCACTTGACAAGCGCCTCTGAATCCGGATCATCTAGCGAGCCTCCGGGATGCACGATGACATTATACTTCGACAGGTCATTTCGACTGAGCCGCGATACGTCCAACAAAGAAACGGGAATACGAAATCGTTCTGATAATAGATGCCAGAGTTCTCCTGCGTTTCCAGAGCTTATGCCTCGCCCCGTAAGGAGCCCTATTACCGGGAGCGTGAGCGACGATGTACTGGAGCCCCCCAGATCCGGTCCGTCAGGCGTCAGACCCGAAGACACCGAATAAAACAGAGTATGGTCGTTTTCTGCGGCCTGCTCAACCAGCTCGTGGACATTTTCAGCATCGTACGTTTTCAGAGGCGTGTCACGCCCTTTCAAAGGAATGACGATCGTACCGCTCTCAAACCAAGTCAGGTTTCCGTTTAACACAACCGAAAAACGATCCATCATGACCCGAACGGGCACGCCCGCTTTCAGGAATCGGTATAACGATCGAGGAGCGAAATATCTATTCCATGGCATCAGATAAGCGTAAGACGATCTACCGCCAACGATTTCACCGCCATCGAGCTTAACATCGCCTAAAAGGTCACCCTTAAAGTTAGTGGCGTTTCGTCTATACTCGCCATAGTCAACGTCGTGGGCAAGTGGCAACGTCCACGTAGAAACATCGTAGAATAGCGAGTCCTGATACGTCAGCGTCCGTTCCATGACCGATTTGATGAGTCGCATTTGCCGTTGTGCAAGCGGAATCACATAGGCCTCGCCGGCCATGTAAGCGCGACCATCGATGGACAGATCTCGCGAGAGCTCATAAAGCTCCACACGGTGGCGCTGAAGCAATTGGGCAAGTTTTTGTGCGCGAGTGCGACCCCGATCCAGCGATACGACATACGCTTTAATCGGGTGCTTATCTGCCAGTACGAGACTTTCCCGATAGAAATCTCTTTGATTCGTCAACAGACGAGTGCGAAGAGCTGCTCCGGCGGCGAGCGTAGAAAGGGATGCGGCAAATTGATTCCGGACGGTGAACGCGTAATGCAAAACTCCGTCGTTGGCGTCCCGCTCAAGCGCCCGGGACGAAGCCTGCTCGAAGAGAATTCCTACGCTCCCATTGATGTCTGGGAATGCTGATCCTTTTCCGTAGAAAAAATCGTCGAACGATTCACGGGTGTAGTATTGAGAGCCAATCCGGTCGAGGCCCTCCGCGTGAAATTGAGCGATCGCATCGGTCAGCTCAAACGTCCGTTCCGGTGTGTTGGGATTATTCCTCGATGGTATTCCGGGTTGAAAGAAAAATGTTGAACCTGTTCCCATCTCGTGGTGGTCGGTAAGAACGTGCGGCCTCCATGCATGAAAGGTCTTTAATCGCCCCCGAGACTCGGGATGCTGGCCCACCATCCAGTCGCGATTCAGATCAAACCAGTAATGATTGGTCCGTCCACCCGGCCAGGCCTCGTTGTGCTCCCGGTCCTGCGTGTCGCTGACGGCTACCGCACCGCGGTTTCGGTTTACCCAATCAGTAAATCGGTCGCGCCCATCCGGATTGAACATCGGGTCCAGAATAACAACTATCTGATCCAACGCATCTTCCACCACCGGGCCGCGAGCAGCAGCCAGATGATACAGGTACAAAATGGCTGCTTCAGTTCCGCTCGCTTCGTTCCCATGCACGCTGTACCCTTGGTATAGTACCACCGGCATGTTCTCGATTTCAGCATCGGTCACGTTTTCAGAATCGTCTGCAAGTCGCAGATTGGCCTCCCTGATCTCCTCCAACCGGGCATGGTTCGTCGGCGACGTCACGATTGCGTGGATCAAATTTCGACCTTCGTACGACTGGGCGTAAATATTGAGCGTGACTCGGTCGCTGACTGCAGCAATCGCATTGAAATAAGCTTCAACCTGATACGGAACGGTATGCCGGGTACCAATCTCGTGACCAATTATTTCTTCCGGAGTTGGGATTTTAGGATCGTAGGACGTGACACCCGGAAGCGGCATATCCAACGGAAACGGAAGTGCCTGGCCAAACGAAGGCCTGATGATGAGAATGGCTAGTGGCAACAGCCGCGCTACCAACGAAAGAAATTTCCCGGAGTCTACGATCATTGACCTGCTTGGATGAGTTCGTGCAATGGAGACCTGTTCAGGCTCTCTTGTACAAATAGGCCAGTGGTTCAAGTCGACCTCCATTCGAGTCCGCCACAGAGAACGTATTCTCCCCACCCCATATCTCGGCGCCTCCGACTACGCCGTTGGCGTTCAATGAATAGAATTTGACATTGAAATTCGGTCGCCCCTGATCGTCCTGCAATCTCGCGAGCTTGGTGTGATCTGCAATTCTTTGGCATGCGAATAGACACGCATCTTGAGGAGAGTCTCCCATGCGCATCCGTTCGACAATCAGGAAGCTGCAGAGATTTTCAAGGTTGGCTTCGCCGCGTCCCGTCGATCCGGCTGCGCCGACCTCATTGTCTACATAACACCCGGCACCAATAATGGGCGAGTCGCCGACTCGTCCCGGAATTTTGTACGAGAGCCCAGACGTTGTCGTCACGCCTGATATGTTACCTGATAAATCGATCGCTGAACAATGAATCGTTCCCATATGACGTTCCTGCGGTTCAAAATTCTGACCGATATTTTTGTCACTTGGATCATGAGGCGGCAGGTAATCATCCCGGTTGGACAGGTTTTCCTTCCACGAAAGCCACCGCTCTCGAGCATTATCGGTAAGCAGGTCTTCGACTTCGAATCCATGCATTGTTGCGAATTTTTGGGCTCCTTTTCCCACGAGCAATACATGGTCGCTACGCTGAAGAACAAGGCGGGCGACTTTCGACGGATACATGATCCCTTCAATCGCACCGACTCCACCGGCCCGGGCTGTTGGACCGTGCATAATGCACGAGTCCAATTGCACGACGCCGTCCTCATTGGGAAGTCCTCCGTACCCGACACTCGAGTCATTGGGATCTTCTTCTACCAGGTTTACGCCCGCCACAACGGCATCAATGGCATCCGCGCCGCTGCGAATGACCTCTATCGCCTTCAAAACCGTACGTTGTCCGTTTCTACTCGATATGGCCACTGGACCGGGAATCCGGTTCTTGGAGGGCTGAATAATGTCACCCAACGCTTTTGAAGACGGTAATACTGAGGCGCCTATACCGGCAAGCGCACCCGCTTTTAAGAAATCGCGCCGGGAAGTCGAATTTGAGGTCGCCATGACATTTCACTCCGTGTTGGACTCGTAGTACATTTGCGAAAGATGCAAACCCCGTTGGGTTGTGCTCACTTTTCCGAACGAATCAGTAACGTAAGAACGTGGACTCTACGGATCAAAGATTGAAACCAGATATTGGTCGTCTTCATGTGATTACTGATTTCCACTTTCAGCAGCGATTTTCCCACGCTGATCTGGCGAGATTGGCTATTGACGGTGGAGCCGACACGATTCAGTTCCGACAAAAAGACGGGACTGTCCGGGATCGATTGGCTTCGGCATATGAGACCGTCTCCGTCTGCAAGAGCTCGGGCGTCCCCGTAATCATAAACGACGACGTCACCTTACTTCTGGCAACCGGCGCCGACGGGATCCATCTCGGTTTAACTGATCTTCCTCTCGATGTCGCCCGGACCGTTTTGGGTGAACGGTATCTGATCGGCGGAACCGTCACAACCGTCGAGCAGGCAAAGAACGCCGAGTCCGACGGTGCCGACTATATTGGATTTGGCCCGGTATACGAGACGCATTCGAAATTGAATCCGGCATTCGTAAAAGGCGTCTCAGGGCTGAAGGACGTATGCAAAAATGTCTCTATTCCGGTGATCGCCATCGCTGGGATAACGGCGGGTCGAGTCGAAGAATTAATGGGGGCCGGCGCACACGGGGTGGCTGTGATGTCTGCAATAACAACCGCAGAGAGTCCTCAAGCTGCAGCTGCAGAGTTAAGAGAGATGCTCGACCTGTACGTGGCGTAGACTCATACTTGGCATAGATGCACCGTCCCTCAATAGTTTTATGAGTCCTGTTATATCTTTGAGGATCACGAATTGATAGATGTCGCTATGCCCATGTCCACCAACGATGCAAGTATTATTTCGAATCGCCAAAGCCAAATGCGCGAGGCGCTCAAGAAAGCGCAGCTGGATGCCATAGCGATCAACCCGGGGCCCAGTCTGGTCTATTTGACTGGCCTTCATTTTCATCTGAGTGAACGACCGGTCGTTTTCCTGCTCCCGGTTGAGGGGACGCCTTCCCTGGTGTTTCCGGAGCTCGAGATGCAAAAAGTAGAATCTGCATCCTTCGAAATTCAAACGTTCTCTTACGGAGAACCTCTGGAGAGTTGGGCACCGGCTTTTGAAGCTGGCGCATCTGCGGTGGCGCTGGACGGCCTCGTGGTTGGTGTTGAACCCGTTACCCTGCGCGTGCTGGAACTTCGCCTCCTGGAAAGTGCCGCACCCAACGCTTCTTTTGTATCTGGCGCAGACGCGGTTGCATCATTACGCATGCAGAAAGACGAAAATGAACTGGACCTGATGCGCGAGGCCACGAGAATCGCAGAGGGAGCGCTGCAGGACACGTTGGCATTCGTCAAAGAAAACGTGTCTGAGAGAGAAATATCGGCGATTCTCATCCGGCATATGCTCGAACGGGGATCAGATGGAGAATTGCCGTTTCAACCGATCATCGCATTCGGTGCCAATTCCGCCAACCCCCATGCGGTACCCTCAGATTATGCTCTCCAAGAAGGTGATCTGGTTCTCTTCGACTGGGGAGCCAACTACAAAGGATACTTTTCGGACCTCACGAGAATGTTTGCCCTCGGCGAACCAGAATCAGAGCTACGAAAAATCGTCGAGATTGTCCAGCAGAGTAATGCGGCCGGCCGGGAGAAAACCGCCCCGGGTATTAGGGTGGGTGACGTTGATGTTGCGACGCGAAATGTCATCGAAGAGGCGGGATACGGAGAGTATTTTTTCCATCGAACTGGACATGGCCTAGGACTCGAAGTACACGAAGCTCCGTTCATCCGAGGTGACAACGATCAGATACTGGAGGCCGGTATGACATTCACGATCGAACCCGGAATATATCTGAACGGACGAGGAGGAGCCCGCATCGAAGACGATATGGTTGTCACACAAACGGGTGGCGAAAGCATCAGTACCATTTCAAGAGATCTTGGAATCCTCGACAAATGATCGCTCCAAATCGAATTTTGATATTCGCGGCGGCCAATTCTGATGCCGATTGGCTCTCCAGTCATGTATCTAAACTGGGAGATCGTGGTTTTGCCATCGATTCCGTCGTCGTGTACGAAGGACAGCTTGACGAAGTACAGATTACTCAAGTCGACGCTATTGTAGTTGATTCATCTCTGGGTCCCGAAACATCGCAGCATCTGTTATACGAGCTGATGATGAAGCAGGCTTCTCTTCCGGTCATTCTATGTATTGACAAGGATCAGGAGGATGAATTCCCCGACGCGGTGCGGCAGGGCGCCCAGGATTTTATTATTAAAGGATCTGATACGACTGATATCATTCACAGGGTATTTCTTCACGCGCTTGACCGCGCACAAATCCTTCGCGCGACTCAGGACGCTGAAGAGCGTGTTCGAGCCATCATCGAGAACATCTCTGATGGTATTCTCATCGTGGATGAGGCAGAAACCATCCTATTTGCAAACCCTGCTTGTGAACTCATTCTGAATAGGCAACTGATCGACCTACTCGGGGCTCCGCTCGAACTCGAGATACCGAAAGCTGCCGATGCCACCGTAGAAATTCAGCATACGAGCGATTATTCCATCGTGGCGTCGATCCGTTGGGTTCCGATTCGCTGGGAAGGCCGGGATGTTAGACTGTATACCATTCGCGACGTCTCTGCAGAGCACGAAACGAGAGAACAGCTGAGGAAGGCGAAGGAAGAAGCCGAAAGACTGGCCGCTCTTAAGACTTCCTTCCTCGCCAACATGAGCCACGAGCTGCGAATGCCGCTCGCGAGCATGATCGGATTTGCCCAACTTATCGAAGAAGGAATTGATCACGAGGAATACAAGGAATTCTCAGGAATGATTGTAGAGGGAGGGAACAAGCTTCTAGAAACCATTAATTCCATCCTTGAACTCACCCGTCTCGATGCCCAGACGCTCGAGATGCGTAAACAAATTCTCTCGCTGAAAAGCAGCGCAAAAGAAGTCTTGAACAGTCTTCGTCCCCTCCTCGACGAGAAGGGTCTTTCGGTAGAGGTCTCGGTGGACGGTATCGATACCATTACGGCAGATCCCCTGATCATCCGGAGGATTTTCAACAATCTCATCGGGAACGCGATCAAATTTACGAACGAAGGCAGTATATCGATTTCGTTTGCGGATTCAGGTGATTCCGTTCAATGTGTCATAGTGGACACAGGGATTGGTATCGAAGCGGAATTTCTTCCACACCTGTTTGATGAGTTCGCTCAGGAAAGTACGGGTAGGGGTCGAACACACGGAGGAACGGGGCTTGGACTGGCCATCACGAAACGACTCGTTACAGCGCTCGGGGGATCAATTGAAGTTTCGAGCAAGAAGAACGAAGGCTCGAAATTTACACTGCTCCTCCCGAGACTCGCAAGTGGGGACGAAGCCATAACCGATTAGTACAGAGGCGATCATGGATACAGCACTCATCACAGAGCCCACGACCCTTTTTGCTTTTTTGGCAGCGATATTAGGCGGCGTGTTTTGGTTGAGTACCATCGAGAGATTCAAGAAATTTTTCGAGTTGATGCCTCCTGTAATCTGGGCCTATTTCCTCCCGATGTTTGCGACCACGTTCGGTGTAACACCGGAGAGCTCGGTGGTCTACGACTGGATGTCGCGGTATTTGCTTCCCTTCTCGCTTTTTCTGCTGATGATTACAGTCGACCTTCCCGCGATTCTAAAATTGGGCCGGATCGCACTAATCATGATGGTAACTGGAACCGTGGGTATCGTGATCGGTGGCCCCATCGCACTCATGGTATTCGGAAGTATGCTTCCGGAAGAAGCCTGGAAAGGATTCGCAGCTCTTTCGGGGAGCTGGATCGGGGGAACGGCGAACATGGTTGCAATGAAAGAAAGTGTAGGCACCCCGGATGCGATGCTGGGGCCAATCATTGTAGTGGACACGGTAGTCGGATATGGCTGGATGGGGATCCTGATATTCCTGAGCGCTGTGCAAAAGAAATTTGACAAATGGGTCAAGGCAGATACGACGGTCATCGAGGAAACCAACCAGCGACTTATCGAAATGGATTCAACCAGACAACCGTCGTCGATTGCGGACCTGGCTGGCATCATAGGGGTGACTTTCGCTGCAACCGTAATTGCTCTTAATATTGCCGGATCATTGCCAAAACTCGGTGATCCGACCATTATCAGTACAACGACGTGGACCGTTCTCATCGTCGTAACGATTGGCCTTCTCCTGTCTTTTACTCCCATGCGTAAAATGGAGAAAGTCGGAGCTTCGCGGATTGGTTTTCTCGCTCTTTATCTGCTGTTGACCTCGATTGGGGCGAAGGCAAACCTGCTTGCCGTTTTGGAGGCACCCGTATTCCTAGCCGCCGGCGCTCTTTGGATCGCCATTCATGTGGGTCTGCTCCTGATCGTTG
>SMXL01000104.1 GCA_004356385.1 Bacteroidota bacterium | reverse complement strand
TCCTTGTATCGGCGCTTCTGGCATCGAAAATGGAGCGCTTAAGAACCCGTTCCTCTCGTGACCAAGATTGATATTCACATCGCAAGACGACTGCTGGGTGGATATCTCGCCCTGATCGGAGGCCTGATTGTTTTCTTTATTGTCCTGCATTACGTCGAATATATCGACGATTTTCTGGATCGAGGCGCCGAGACTCGGGATGTATTTTTGCTCTACTACCCGAATTATGTACCTGAAATTATTCACCTCGTCTCACCGCTCGCGTTTTTTATCTCTGCCATTTATCTCACCGGCAGACTCGCGCAAAACCTCCAGATCTCAACCCTGCAAACGTGCGGTGTTTCCCTTTATCGGATATTGGTACCCTACATCGTCGTAGGCCTTCTCGTGACCGGAGTCATGTTCTGGTTCAACGGGTGGGTCGTTCCAACTACGAACCGGGTCCGAATTCAATTCGAGCAGGATTATACCAAGGATGCCTCCGGTCGAATGGACCGCAGCAATATTCACCGACAGAATAGCCCAGGGAGTATTCTGAGTGTCGGTTTTTTCGACGAAGTACGAGCGACGGCCACGACAGTCTCTCTACACACGTTTGACGACGAGCGACGTCTTATTAAACGTATCGATGCCATTCGGATGTACTGGGTCGATTCAACCAGCACATGGCATTTCGTCGATCCGGTTGTCAGAACATTTTCCATCAGCGGGATTGAATCGCGAAGAGTGCTGGAAGTGCTAGACACCGTGCTGACCATCTTCCCAAGAGATCTTGCAAGAACAGAAGGAGACATGGAGGAGATGACCATCGACGAAGGCAGGCAGTACATTGACGAATTACGACGCTCCGGGGCAGATAGAATCGGAATTCCCCTTGTGCTCTACTATAGCAAATTCTCTTACCCTTTCGCGAACTTGATCCTGGTTATACTAGGCGTGCCTCTATCGTCCGTACGCCGGAGAGGCGGGCAGGCTGTTCTACTCGGAATCGGGATGTTTATTGCCTTCGCCTATCTATCCCTGGTAAAAATCATAGAGCCTTTCGGATATACGGGATCTCTGTCGCCTGCAATGGCATCGTGGCTTCCCCACGTCGTATTCGTGTTGATCGCCGCGATCATCCTCTGGCGGGTGCGCAAATAGAGCAGGCCGGCCAGCAGCCGCACTGCCAGGCGTCCCTGGATCGTCAGGCTTCCCCACCGGGCATGCCAAAATGAACGGCTGGACCTGGAGATGGTGAGTCTTCGATTTCGCCGTGAGCCCGTTCGTATCGATCAATATTATCAGAAAGTGCCCTCAGCAGTCGTTTCGCATGCGGTGGACTTACGATGATCCGGCTCTTCACCCGGGCTTTCGGCACGCCAGGCATTACACGAATGAAATCGAGAATAAACTCCTCTGAAGAGTGCGCCAACATGACGAGATTGGAATACACCCCCTCGGCAATTTCTTCGGTCAATTCGATATTGAGTTGTTGTGCTTCTTTCTGTCCGTCGTTCCGGGGGTCGTTTCCGTTCTTCATTTCAAAAGCCTGTCTAGATCCTGAATTAGGAGTTGAGTTTGGAGTCTGTAGTAGATTCAATTCCGTTTTGACTGGATAGCATTCTCTTCGAAAGAATGCCGATCAAATCAATCTTCGTGATAATATCGAATTCATTCTTGGCCTCTCGTTCCACGAGAACAGCCCCGGGTGGAGAACTCAGTCGCTCAACCAGTTGTTGCAAATGCATACTGGGAGGTACAATCTGAGGAGGTTCGCCCATGGCAGTGGCAACCGTTTCGCTTCGTGCCTCGGGATTATCCATAAGATGATTCAACACATCCGATTCGGTAATGCTTCCAACAACCTTGCCGTCCGTGATAACGGGAAGCTGAGAAATTCCGTGTTCCATCATGATATCTGCTGCGGTGCCTAACAAGTCGTCTGGAGAGATCGAGACGACAGCAGGTCTAGATGAGCGTGCGGCCAGCACATCTGCAAGAGAAAGATCGGGGGCGTGTTCAAGGAATCCATGATCTCTCATCCACACATCGTTGTAGGTCTTCGACAGATATCTGAACCCGGAATCCGGGAAAAGCACTACGATAACATCGTCTTCCGTCAACTCGTCATAATGCTCCTCCATCCACTGAAGAGCGCCCTTTACGGCCATACCACTGGATTGGCCTACAAATAACCCCTCTTCTTTGGCGAGCCGTCTCGTGAATAACATCGAGTCTTTATCCGTCACACGAACGAAATCGTCGATTAGATCGAAGTCCATGTTACCTGCAAGAATGTCTTCTCCCACCCCTTCGGTCACGTAGGGATAGATTTCCTTGCTGTCAAATTCCCTTGTAAAAAAATACTTGTAGTACACAGAGCCAAAAGGATCGACACCAATCACTTTGATGTCAGGATTTTTGTCCTTCAAATACCTGGCTGTGCCACTGATCGTGCCTCCGGTCCCGGAGGTGGCAACAAAGTGCGTAATTTTCCCCTCCGTTTGGTCCCAGAGCTCGGGGCCAGTGGTCTCGAAGTGGGCAACTGTGTTGGCCGGATTGTCGTATTGGTTCAGGTACACTGAATTTGGGATCTCCTCGGACAAACGCTTCGCGACCGAGTAATAAGATCGAGGATCTTCTGGTTCTACATTTGTAGGGCAGACATGAACTTCCGCTCCCAGGGCCCTCAGCATATCCGCCTTTTCAGGGCTCTGTTTATCGGTCGTCGTGAAAATGCATTTGTAACCTCCTGCGATAGCAGCAAGAGCCACTCCGGCGCCCGTATTTCCACTCGTGCCCTCAATAATCGTCCCGCCAGGTTTCAGCGTACCGTCTTTCTCTGCTGCCTGCACCATAGCCAGTCCGATCCTATCTTTGACCGATGCAGCCGGATTAAATAATTCGAGCTTCGCTAAAACCGTCAGATTGCGCCACGGTACTACTTTTTTCACTCTGACGAGCGGTGTATTACCAATGGTATCAAGAATGCTCTCGTGCCACATAAGGGGATTTCGATTTTGCTATATTTCGCGCGAGCAACGCTCGTTCGAACGCAAGAAACACTCGTTTGAATTCAATCGGTTTCCTGCCGGACAAATTTGCGGTAAATGTACGGTATCGCGTAAGTCGGGTTCTCTCTTGAGGTCGTGAATCGGACGAGAATATTGTGAACCGATAATGGATCCTTCCAGTCAACAGCCCTAAGGAGTACGATCGATATTCATGTCAGACTCTCAACAGTCAGACGTTCAACAGTCCGTCGCCACCGTCGAACCGGAGATTCTGGTTTCTTCGTGCACGGCCAGCGGCGAAGTCCTTTTTCGAAACGAAGCCTGGAAACGTACGCTGGGCGATCTGTCAGATCTTTGGACCAATCTTGTTGACGATGACAAAGAAATCGCAGGCCAAAACCTGAAGGAGGCTGCGGGCGGTTCTTTGATCACGAATGCCGTTTTCATGCTGAAACAAGTTGCCCGTGATTTACCGCTTCCTGTCTTGCTCCACTTCATTCCTATACTCACTCCCGGTGCTGATTCTGGTAACGGAAGTCGAATGATCGTAATCACCGGAGAGATTCTGGCCGAACCCGAAAGCTGGACGGAAAACCAGACCGAGAAACATCGGATGGAGACGCTCGGGCGAATGACCATGGGAATTGTTCATGACTTCAACAATCTATTAAGTGGAATACTCGGCCATATCTCGCTTGCCAAATCCAGTACTGAAATTCCTGAGTCGCTGAATGAACACATTCTCACCATCGAAAAGGCCGCCAACGACGGAGCGGCCCTCGTGGATAAAATTCAGCGCTACATACGACAGGAGAAGCAGGCTTCCTTCGAAATTCTCGATCTAACCAGTCTCATCCAGGATTGCGTCATCCTGACAAAGCCATACTGGTATAACGAACCGCGCAGACAGGGAATCTCCATCGAACTATCCTTTGAATCGGGTGAACTCCCTCCAATTCTCGGATCGGCTAGCGAGCTTAGAGACGTGTTTGTCAATCTGATTCTGAATGCAGTTCAAGCGCTTCCCGAAAGCGGAAAAATTAACATCTCGACCAGCCATACGGAAGACGATGTCGTGGTTCTTGTCGAGGATTCCGGCACGGGAATGAGCCAGGCGGTTCGAGAACGCATTTTCGAGCCTTTGTTCACGACGAAAGGAGGTCGCGGATCGGGCATGGGACTCGCCGTGGTCTTCGGGGTGATGCAGGAACACGAAGGATCTATTGAAGTGAAGTCAAAACTCTCTTTCGGGACCACCTTTACGCTGTCCTTCCCAATCCATACGGGGACGACGCGGCATGATGTTGCACCGGAAAAACATGTATCGAACGACCCCGTCTCGGTACTCGTTGTAGACGACGAAGACATGGTCCGAAATGTGATTGAAAAACTGTTGAAACTTCGAGGGCATTCAGTGTCTTCCGTTTCGTCGGCACTGGAGGCACTCATCGAATTGGAAACTCATTCCTTCGATGTCGTCATTTCGGATCAGGGTATGCCAGAAATGAGTGGACGTGAATTGGCCCGTAAAATCAGAGTATTGTATCCGGATCTACCTGTGATTCTACTTACTGGAGACACCGACTTAAATGTCGATTCGAACGACATCGCGTCGGTTGTTCCGAAACCATTTCAAGCCAGCGATCTGGAAGAAGCCATCCGAGCCGTAGCGTGAACCTATCGACGAGGAATCGGACACATTGTCACGAAAAATGCTTTGGCCTGGTTTTTGAACTTTTACTATTCTGTCATGCTGACGCGCTTTCTTATTTGGAGCCGAGAAACCAGACAACCATTTCGTCTGGGAGGTGTACTCAGCAGACCATGAATTTCAATTTATAGTTACTGGCCGTTTTATGATTCAGGATCCCTTTTTGCTCATTGATGAAGATGATTTGGAACAGGCCATTCCGCTACCGACGGCGGATGAAGAGAAAGAAATGAGCTCGTCTGACGTGCCGGACAGCCTTCCCATTCTGGCACTTCGGAATACGGTTCTTTTTCCCGGCGTCGTATTGCCGATCACCGTGGGTCGTGACACTTCGCTCCGACTCGTCAGGGATGCCTTCGGAAATGACAAACTGATCGGCGTGGTTGCTCAGCGGCGTGCCGAAGTAGAAGACCCCGAACCGTCCGACCTCTATAGCAACGGGTGCGTTGCCACGATTCTGAAGCTGATCAAAATGCCCGACGGCTCTAAATCCATTGTGATTCAGGGAAAACGAAGGTTTACGATCGATGAGTTTATTGCCACGGAGCCCTACTTCACTGCGACAGTAAAACCGGTAGTCGAGGACGTACAGGTCAAGAGTGTAGAAATTCAGGCTCGTATCCGCTCGGTGAAGGAGCTAGCGGTTCAGATCGTAAACCTATCACCCAATCTGCCGAGTGAGGCTGCATACGCGATCCAAAACATAGACTCGCCGACCTTTCTGATTCACTTCATCGCATCAAATTTACAGATCGATGTCGACAATAAGCAGAAGCTGCTGGAGACGTTGCCCCTGATCGATCGCGCCGAACAAGTGATGAACCACTTGAATCAGGAGCTGCAGGTGCTGCAACTGTCTGAGGAAATTCGAAGTCGAGTCAAAACCGACGTCGACCAGCAGCAAAGAGAATACCTGCTTCGTCAGCAGTTGAAAGCCATTCAAGATGAGCTGGGGGAAAGTGAAGGCACCGCCGGTGAAGTTCGCGAACTGCGCGAACGCGGCGATAAAAAGCCGCTTCCTGAGCACGTCCGAGAAGCATTTACCAAGGAATTGGAAAAACTTGCACGCTCGAATCCGGCCTCTCCTGACTATGCCGTCACGCGGAACTATGTCGATTGGATCTTAGACATACCGTGGCAGGAGTATTCGACAGACCAACTCGATTTAAAACGTGCGGCCAAGATTCTCGACGAAGACCACTACGGACTGGAACAGGTTAAACAACGAATTTTGGAGTATCTGGCCGTTCTCAAGCTGAAGGGCGACATGAAGGCTCCAATACTCTGTTTTTATGGACCTCCTGGTGTTGGAAAAACGAGCCTGGGCAAGAGCATCGCGAGAGCATTAGATCGGAAATTTGTGCGCATGAGTCTGGGCGGCATCCGGGACGAAGCTGAAATCCGAGGTCACCGACGGACCTATGTTGGGGCTTTGCCGGGAAGAATCGTACAGGGAATGAAAAAGGCCGGAACAGCGAATCCGGTCTTTATGCTGGATGAAGTCGATAAGCTCGGATCCGATTTTCGTGGCGACCCCTCGTCTGCGTTGCTGGAAGTTCTCGACCCCGAGCAAAACAACGCATTCAATGACCACTATTTGGAATTGGATTGCGATCTGTCAAATGTCTTGTTTATTGCCACCGCAAATTACCTGGACATGATTCCGGCTCCTCTCCGGGATCGGATGGAAGTCATCGAAATCAATGGCTACACACAGGGCGAAAAGCTCCGTATTGCGAAGCAGTTTCTGCTGCCGAGACAAGTCGAGCGAAACGGATTGACCAAGAAGCAGTTTTCGTTATCGAACGGCGCCCTTCGGCTGATTATCGACGGATACACAAGAGAATCTGGTGTCAGGCAGCTGGAGAGAACCATCGGATCCGTGGCCAGAGGTGTTGCGAAAAAGATTGCCATGGGTGAGTCCAAAGGCGAAGACGTCCAGGAGTCGAATATTGAGGAATATCTCAAAGCGCGTAAATTTTTCTCGGATAGCGCTGAACGGACGAAAGTCCCGGGTGTCGCTACGGGTCTGGCGTGGACACCTGTGGGCGGCGATATCTTGTTTATCGAAGCGTCGGTCTCCAGAGGCAACGGACGGCTGATCTTAACCGGACAGCTAGGCGATGTGATGAAGGAATCGGCTCAGGCCGCCCTCTCCTACGTAAAAGCTAATGCCTCCGATTGGGGCATTCCCGACGCCGCCTTCAAGTATTGGGACCTGCATGTTCACGTTCCAGCCGGTGCTGTCCCTAAAGATGGTCCATCGGCCGGGGTGGCCCTGCTTGCAGCCCTAATCTCCATTTATACGCAACGTCGTGTTAGAAACAATGTGGCGATGACCGGCGAGATAACTCTCAGAGGTCTGATTTTACCCGTAGGCGGGATCAAGGAGAAGGTGCTGGCTGCAAAAAGAGCTGGAATCAAGAAAGTATTTCTTCCTGAAAGAAATCAGACGGACATCGAAGAAATCAAACCATCGGCTCTACGAGGCTTGAAAATTGAATACACCAAAAGAATGAACGAGATCGTCGATCTGGTGTTGGAAATTCGAGCCGTCAAGAATCCGAAAGTCATGTTCGCGGTAACGGAATCGGAAAGTCAGAAGGGAACTGTGAACGGCCTTTCAGAAGTGAGTAGCACAAGCGCAACCGTGTGACATTCGATTTACTCTAGCGAATTTTCGACCTACTCGTCCTTAGAGTGCTCGTCCAGGATCGTAGCATCGTCCACGTTGGAATCGAGGCCACTCTGGAACGCCCGTTCGGCCTCTCGCGCAATACCGGTTACGGTCTCGACAATGGAATCAAAAATGGTTCCGAGAACTCGAACAGTCGTCCCGGTTACAAAAATAGCTTTTCCGACCAGGTTCAGCCGGTCAAAATCGACTTTTCGTTGACCCTGACCTGACATCGCATCTACTCCGACTTGCTTTTGGAAGAGGTGCCCTTGGATTTGGCCCCCTTTGCGGTGGATTTCTTTACCTTTTCAGCTTTCGCTCCTGCGGTCTTCGACTTTTTCTTTTCTTCTTTTGCTCCATCAGTCGACGCTGTTTCACCGTTCCGGTCCACATTTATGTCGTCAAATGCTTTGGAAACAGCGTCGCCGGCTTTCCGCACCGATTTGACAATCATGTTCACCATGGACTCAGCAATAAATACCGCTTGCTCCTCAGTTCCCAGGTCGTCAAACGATTCCCGGGTTTGAGAATATTCTTCACTCTTTTCAAATTTTTCCGCGCACATAACACTTCTGACCGAACGAGGCCTGAGATTATTATTAGAATTCTTTAGTCAGGAGTAGACGTGAGGAAGCCACCCAGGTTTCAGCAACCGATTCAACTAGAAATCCTCGTTACAACTCCCAAATCATCGAGACTGCTTCGGGTCGAACCCTGGCCGATCGAGTTCGCATCGAACAGGCACTGGCAAATCGAAATAGCATCAATAAAATCCCTCGCCCCACAACACTTCTTTAAGAGTCCTGAATCTGTAAGGCCTGCTGGAGTTTCGCCTGCGTTGACGCCAGCCTGGCGATAGGAACGCGATACGGTGAACAAGACACGTAATTCATCCCGAGCTCGTAAAAGAAATGAACCGAGGCAGGATCTCCTCCGTGTTCTCCACATATGCCAATTTTCAGATCGGCTCGCCCGTCCCGGCCCCGTTCCGTACCGATCCTCACCAATTGACCCACCCCGTCTATATCCAAAGACTGAAACGGATCATCCTTGAGGATTTTCTGATCCACATATTCAGGAAGAAATTTCCCCGCGTCATCACGGCTATACCCGAACGCCATCTGTGTCAGATCATTGGTGCCGAATGAAAAGAAGGCAGCTTCGCGCGCAATCTCCTCGGCGATCAGGGCAGCTCTAGGAATTTCTATCATGGTCCCGATCAGGTATTCAACGGTCGAGTCTTTTTCTTCGAACACGGCATTCGCCGTCTCCTCGATTACCTTCTTCTGGTGTACGAATTCTTCCACCGTCCCGACAAGGGGTACCATGATTTCCGGAAGCACTGTAACGCCTTCTTGAGAAAGTTCGACAGCTGCCTCGATAATGGCTCTCGTCTGCATCTCGGTAATTTCAGGATACGTGATTCCGAGACGACATCCGCGATGACCCAACATGGGATTGAACTCGGCAAGAAACTTTACTTTGCCTCGAATGACGTCGATGGAAACACCCATCTTGCCGGCCATCTCTTCCTGCTCTTCCTTACCGTGCGGTAGAAACTCGTGAAGTGGTGGGTCCAGAAGTCGGATCGTCACCGGTAGACCGTCCATCACTCGAAATATGCCTCTGAAATCTTCTTTCTGATAAGGAAGCAATTTATCCAGTGCAACCCGCCGATCTTCTTCCGATTCTGCCAGAATCATCTGGCGCATGGAGTCAATGCGATCCCCTTCGAAAAACATATGCTCTGTGCGGCACAGACCGATTCCCTCGGCCCCGAATTCAAGTGCTTTCCTGGCGTCTTCAGGGGTGTCAGCGTTGGCCCGCACTTTCATATCCCGAATTTCGTCCACCCATGTCATGAAAGTGGCGAATTCGCCAGTCAAGGCCGCTTCGACCAGCTTTTGGCTTCCCAGAATAATTTCTCCGGTCGAACCGTTGATCGAAATCCAATCGCCCTCTTTGACCGTATAGGTTCCATTCGTAAACGACGCCGTGTCATAGTCGATTGAAAGTTCACCGCAACCGGCCACACACGGTTTTCCCCATCCGCGTGCAACTACGGCGGCGTGACTGGTCATTCCTCCTCGAGATGTCAGAATTCCCTGAGCAGCATTCATTCCGCCAACGTCTTCCGGACTGGTCTCAATTCGAACAAGAATCACTTTCCTACCTTCAACGGCCGCTTGTTCCGCTTCGTCTGCCGAGAAGATCACCTGACCCACCGCCGCGCCTGGAGATGCGGGTAGACCAGTGGCGATTACGTCAGCCTGATACGTGGTCGTGTCCTTAAACTGGGGATGCAACAGTTGATCCAGATGGGTCGGCTCAACCAGGTCTCTGACGGCGATTTCCTTTTCGACAATTCCTTCCTCGACCATGTCAACGGCGATTTTTATCGCCGCGGTTCCCGTCCGCTTTCCATTTCGGGTTTGCAGCAAATACAGTTTCCCATCCTGGACCGTAAACTCAATGTCCTGCATGTTCTGGTAGTGATCTTCCAACCGTTTTGTTGTTTCTACCAGCTCCGCATACGCCTCCGGAAACTCGGATTCCATTTGAGAAATGTCTTCCGGCGTGCGAATTCCAGCCACCACATCTTCTCCCTGAGCATCGACAAGGAACTCCCCATACAACTTGTTTTCACCCGTCGATGGATTTCGGGTAAACAGGACACCGGTTCCACTGCCCGGCCCCATATTTCCGAAAACCATAGCCTGGACATTTACCGCTGTCCCGATGAGACTCTTGATCTTGTTGATCCGTCGATATTTTTCAGCTCGATCACTTTCCCACGACTCGAATACCGCGTTAATCGAAAGCCTGAGCTGCTCATAGGGATCTTCCGGAAACATCCGCCCCGAGTGCTCCTCGAAAATTGATTTATATTGATCGACCAGTTCCTTCAGGTCTTCGTCGGTCAAGTCCACGTCGAGCGATACCTTTCTGGCAATTTTGAGCGCGTCCATGGCGTCTTCGAAATGACCGTGTTTCACATCCATTACGACGTCACCGAACATATCGATAAACCGGCGATAGGCGTCGTAAGCAAATCGAACATTTCCACTGTGTTTGGCCAGTCCGTCCACGACCGCATCATTGAGACCAAGATTGAGTACCGTATCCATCATTCCTGGCATCGACACAGCGGCTCCACTTCTTACGGATACGAGTAACGGATTCGACGCATCTCCAAACCGAGTACCGGTCTCTTCCTCCATTTGGGCGATCCCCGTGCGAACTTGATGCTCCAAACCTGCCGGCCACTCACCGTCATGTTCGCTGTAGAACCCACAACATTCGGTCGTAATCGTAAACCCTGGTGGTACTGGCAGGCCGATAGAACTCATTTCTGCAAGATTGGCACCTTTTCCTCCAAGAAGATATTTCTGAGTCCGATCTCCGTCGGACTCTCCACCGCCAAACTGAAAAACATGTTTTTTTTCTGACGCGTCAACCATCGTTTCCATAGGGTCGGTTTGTATAGATTTTCTGACTTCTGGTATTTTTCCAGATCCACTATCCGCTGTGACGGAGCAACGTTGCCACAATCAGCTCGGTAGTTGTGTTGGGCTAAACAGGGCGAATATAAGGCGTTACTCGGTCGCTAGTAGTACAGGCCAATCCAAGAAATCATTAAGTAACCGGCTGTTTCCGCCTACTAAAGTGAACGGCGAGAACGTGATAAGGAACGTCCGGAACGACTGAGCGTGTGAGATCCCCGAAATTGTTCACGTGAGTCGATCACCTGGAATCCTCGGAACCAGTCAACCAATCAGTCAGCCAATCAGTATGAAGCGACTCGTTGTCGTAGAGTCACCGACCAAAGCCCGGACAATCAGCAAGTTTTTGCCTGATAATTACGTGGTTGAGGCGAGTATGGGACATGTACGTGACCTTCCCTCTTCTGCCGCCGAAATCCCTGAGAAATATAAAAAATCGCAGTGGTCACGCCTGGGGGTTGATGTTGAAAACGACTTCGAGCCGCTATACGTAATTCCTTCAGCCAAGAAAAAGGTCGTAAAGGAATTAAAAAGCGCCCTCAAGGGTGCTGAAGCGCTTTTTATCGCGACGGACGAAGACCGAGAGGGAGAATCGATCGGCTGGCATTTGGTACAGGTGCTTAAGCCCACGGTGCCCGTCCATCGGATGGTCTTTCACGAAATCACGGAAAGCGCCATTCAATCCGCTCTGGTAAACACTCGAGATATCGACAAAAACCTGGTACAAGCTCAGGAAACGCGTCGAATCCTCGATCGACTCGTTGGATACTCGATTTCTCCTCTCCTGTGGAAAAAAATTGCACCGAAGCTTTCGGCCGGACGCGTCCAAAGTGTAGCCGTTCGAATCCTGGTACTTCGCGAAAAGGAACGAATTTTATTTATTCCGGCCTCCTATTGGAGCGTCTCGGCTGACCTTTCGGTAAACGATAAGGGCTTCCAGGCTGTCATGACGCACATCGGAGATCTCAGACTTGCTACCGGGCGGGACTTTGATGACAACACAGGAAAACTCAAGGATGGACTTGAGAACGGCAAAGACTGTATTGTATTACCGGAAAACCGAGCGAAGGCCCTGGCCGAATCGTTAAAGAGTGGCGAATGGAATGTCATAGATGTGGACGAGCGCAGCGTAAAACGATCTCCGTCTGCTCCATTTATTACATCCACACTTCAGCAGGAAGCCAGTCGAAAACTTCGTCTTTCGGCTCGTGATACGATGAGAGCGGCGCAGCGTCTGTACGAGCAAGGCTACATAACGTACATGAGGACGGACTCTACCAGCCTTTCCAGCGAGGCGATCGGCGCCAGCCGGAGTGCGATAGAATCCAGGTACGGTGCGGAATTCCTGAGTCCCAGTCCTCGCACCTTTACGAGTAAAGTGCGAAATGCTCAAGAGGCGCATGAAGCGATTCGTCCGGCCGGATCCAAAATGCAAACCGTCGACGATCTCGGACTCTCGGGCGATGAAGGAAATGTATACGATTTGATCTGGAAACGAACGGTCGCGTCCCAAATGGCCGATGCCAGAGTAAAGCTTGTCACGGCGAAAATTGGTGTGGACGAGAATAACGATAAAGCCATCTTCCGAGCAAACGGTAGAACCATCGAATTCCCCGGTTTTTTCAGAGCATATATAGAGGGCACAGACGATCCCGAGGCCGCCCTTGAAGACAAGGACCAACCCCTTCCCAATCTCAAAGTCGGGGATTCCCCATCCGCTGGAGATTTGGAAGCGAAGGGCCACGAGACAAAACCTCCAGTTCGATTTACGGACGCGTCCCTCATAAAGGTGCTCGAGAGTGAAGGAATCGGGAGACCCAGTACGTATGCATCCATTATCGACACCATTGTTGGGCGCGGGTATACTCTGCGAAAAGGCAATCAGCTCATTCCGACGTTCACAGCGTTTGCGACCAATAATCTGTTGGAGCAGCAATTTCAGCGCCTGGTAGACCTCGGATTTACCGCCGAAATGGAACAGGATCTGGACAATATTGCCTCGGGCACCATTGAGGCTGTACCCTATCTGAGAGCATTCTTCAATGGGGAGAACGGACTCGAAGCGAGAATCGAAGAGAGTCTCGACAAGATCGATGCAAAAGCTGTTTCAACAATCGAAGTCGAGTCCTGGAGTCCTTATACCGTGCGTGTCGGGAAATACGGTCCTTATGTAGAAATTGAAATTGAAGGTGAACGAGTCGTGGCTTCTATTCCTGAGAGTACCGCCCCAGGCGATGTTTCGACCGGGTTATTGAAAGAGTTGATCGAAGACAAACAAAAAGATGATGTAGTACTCGGGATTCATCCCGAAGCCGACATGCCCATTTTGTTAAAAAAGGGACCATTCGGATACTACGTCCAACTCGGCGACAACCTGGAGGAAGGAAAGCCCAAACGTATATCGGTCCCCAAGACGATGGAACCGGATCAGGTCGATCATGCGACGGCGGTCAAACTTTTGGAGCTTCCACGGCCGATCGGAATTCATCCTGAATCGGGAAAAGAGATCCTGGCGAACATCGGTCGGTACGGTCCTTACGTTCAGCACGAATCGACATTTGCTTCTCTGACTAAAGATGACGACGTCCTGACCGTCGAGCTAGAGCGCGCCCTCGAGCTCATCGCGAAGAAGGCAAGTCGGAATATGCCACTTCATACGCTGGGCGAACATCCCGATTCAGGCGAGCAAGTGGCCATATTCGATGGCCGGTACGGTCCATATGTCAAACACCAGCGGACCAACGCGTCGATTCCGAAAGGAACGGCCCCAGAGGCGGTGACGATGGACCTTGCCCTGGAACTGCTCGCGAAAAAGGAGGCCCGGAAAGGCACGGGGAAAAAGAAAGGAGGACGGAAAAAGAAGGCCTAATCGGAATTATCAGGAGATCTGAGTAGCTCGTCCTGGTTTTAACGTCCTACGTCGTTATTGGCCTTCGCTTTTATCTACCAACGTCTTTTTCTCCCTGCTTTAGGGAAAAAAGCATGTTGAGATAACTTTCGTAGCGTTCGACAGAAACCTCGTTGGACTCAACAGCCTCCTTAACCCGACATTCCGGTTCGTGGTCGTGCGTACAATTAGGGAATTTGCACGCGTCGGAGAATGATTCGAATTCAACGAAATGATGCGACAGTGTTTCCGGTTCAATATCAATGAGTCCGTATTCCCGGAGACCGGGAGTATCTACCACATAGCCTCCGAACGAAAGCGGATAGAGCGCTGCGAATGTCGTCGTGTGCATCCCCTTCTGCGTGCGCAAACTGACGTCGCCAACACGTAGTCCGAGCTCCGGTTGGATCCGATTTAGTAACGACGATTTGCCCACTCCAGAAGGACCGACAATCGCACTGGTTTTGTTTTTGAGTTCAGCGGCAAAAGTGTCGACCCCCTCTCCGGTTGATGCACTGGTATGAATAACAGGGTAGCCGATTCCCTTGTAAAGGTCAGACCAGAATGAAATTGCATCCGCAATTTTCTCGTCGATCAAGTCACACTTGTTAATTACGACTCCAACCGGAATATGGTAGAGATCAGTCATCGCAATGAAGCGATCTATAAAGCCCGGATTTAGTTTCGGGAGAAGGACGCTCTGGATAATCCATGCTGTATCCACATTTGCGACGATCACTTGCTCTTTTCCCACCTTTCGCCCGGCCGCACGCCTTGAAATGCAATTGAACCGGTCTTCAATGGAGACAATTACACCGGTACCATCCTCTTGCATTTGCAGCCCAACGCGATCTCCGACGACCACAGGATTGGTTTGATTGACTCCCGCCAGTCGAAATTTTCCCCGTACCCGGCAGGAGACCTTCTCACCTGAAACATCCACATCGTACCAGCTTCCCGTCGAACGAACAACGACTCCGGATTCATCGTGATTTTTTGGTGGGGAATCGCGCACGGGCGACAAAGCTCAGGTGCCTTCTCGATTTTTTACTGGAACCCGCTCAGCGTCTACTTGGGCTTCTTCGTCGTCCAAATCGAGCAGAAGATCCTCGCGCGCTTCACGAAGCTGTTCCGGCTTGTTTCGGCTCGCAACGTCGAACTCCAAATCCTCCACCTTTCTGGCAAGGGGGGCGGTGGCATCTTCAACCGCGCGTCGCATCATTCGCTCGAGCTCACTCGTGGTTAGAGTCGACCCTTCTGACGTGCTTGTCTTCTCCGCAAAGTTCAGGCCCATTCTTACAATGCTAATGACCGATGCTGCGACGATCGACACGATGATGATGATTAGGATTTCCTCTGGCATGACGGTATTCAGTCGAATGATTGATGCAGGGGTAGAATATAAGGATTAGTCTCGCGAGTTCGCTTGTTCAGAATCGGACATGAAATGGCTCCTTGAGAAGTCAAAGTTCACTTTGGTCATCAGTAAAATGGACGAAAAGACGATGAGCACGACGAAATCAGGCTCCATAATACTAGGCATCAATGGAGATCGACTGTTGGAAACGTACGCCAATATAGCCGTCATTGTTACGTAGAAGAACGACCGGAACCACCCGACCCCGACCCCACTATCCTCTCGGAACGAACGATTGTATTCCGGTAAGTGCCTTCCCCAGAATAAGCCCGTGGATGTCGTACGTGCCTTCGTACGTATTCACGCTCTCAAGATTTACCATGTGATGGATGACTCGATACTCGCCCGTAATTCCATTTGCGCCCAACATATCCCTAGCCTCACGAGCGATTTTTAGCGCCGAACTACTATTTGCTCGTTTCGCGAGTGACACCATCTCTGGAAGCAGTTGGCCTGAATCGTACAACTCTCCTAGCCGAAACGCGATCAACTGCATTTTGGTAATCTCCGTTACCATATCAGCGAGCTTGGTCTGAATTAACTGCGTGGCAGCCAAAGGCTGCCCGAATTGCATACGATTCAAAACGTAGTCCCTCGCTCGCTGGTAGCAGTCCTCGGCCGCACCAACCGTTCCCCATGAAATCCCATAGCGGGCGCTATTCAGACAGGCAAAGGCGGACTTGAGTCCGCAGGCTGAAGGCAACATATTTTCGTCGGGTACAAAAACGGCGTTCATCTCAATTTCTCCGGAAACTGAAGCCCGAAGAGACATCTTGTTTTCAATGACAGGTGTTCTGAGCCCATCCATCCCTCTTTCGAGAAGAAATCCCCGAATCACATCCTGATCAGACCCGGTTTCCCGTGTTTTCGCCCAGACCACTGCGACGTCGGCGATTGGTGAATTGGTTGCCCACCGCTTTCTACCATTGAGAACCCAGCCTCCGGACACTTTTTCCGCGGTCGAGGTCATGGCTCCGGGATCGGAACCGTGCTCCGGCTCGGTCAATGCAAAGCACCCTATCAGATCCCCTTTGGCCAATCCAGGGAGAAATTTCAATCGCTGGTCGTCCGTTCCGAATTGTTCAATCGGATACATCACAAGCGAGGATTGAACCGACATGAACGATCGATACCCCGAATCCACGCGTTCGAGTTCGCGTGCGATCAGTCCGTAGGAAATTTGATTCAATCCTTGTCCTCCGAACTGTTTCGAAATAGTTGCTCCGAGAAGACCCTTTTGTCCCATCTCTTGTGGGATTGCATCGTGGAATACACCCAGTTGATTGCCCTCCAGGGCTCTAGGTTCGAGTTTACTCTGCGCGTACTCCCGCGCTGAGTTCATTACCCTCTTCTCCTCAGCTCCGAGCTGGTGTTCAAAAAGAAAAATATCGTCTGGATTGAATGCCCGACTGGTCATGATTTGGAATCGATCATTTTCCGGGGTCTCTCCAAAATACGCGTGCCGACGTCTTCTCACAGAAATTCTCTTCTGAACATCTTAAATACTGACGTGTTCTTCGCGGATGATAAATCGAATCTGCATTATTGGTGTCGGCCTCATGGGTGGATCGTTCGGTCTGTCCGTTAGGAGAATGCGACCCGATCTGGATGTCGTTGGCGTGGATGAGGAAGATGTACTCCAAAAAGCCTTAGAGCGAGGAGCTATCACTGAGAGGGCAAAATCGCTGCTTGATGGTGTCGCGAATGCCGATCTGGTGATGCTATGCATACCCGTTCTGGAATCCATCAACTTGATGGAGGACATTGGGCGCTGTGTTCGAAAAAGCACGATCGTATCCGACGTCTGTTCGGTAAAAATGCCCTTGCAAAAAGCCGCCGAAAACAGTTTTGGCGACCAGGTTACCTTCATCGGTGGACATCCGATGACGGGTTCAGAGAATAGCGGGATTGGCCACGCCGATGAATTCCTCTACGAGAACGCGACGTACGTCTTGTGCCCTCCGCCCGGTATGTCAAACGATTCCTTTGCAGAACGACATATCGAATTTATCGATGTTATTCGGTCTACGGGAAGCCGTATTCTACTGATGGACGCGCAAAAACATGATCGAATCGCCGCTCAAATCAGTCATCTTCCCCAGCTCGTAGCGATAGCTCTTGTAAACAGTGTCGGCAAAAATCGCGGTACCGACCCTGAAGTCATTCAGCTTGCAGCAGGTGGTTTTCGAGACATGACGCGCATCGCGTCTTCTACGTATGATGTCTGGCGAGAAATTCTTCAGTCCAATGTGGAGCCCATCATGAAGGCCCTGGAGGGTCTGTCCCATGAGATTGATGACCTCCGTTCGCTACTGGAGTCGGGAAACTTTCAGGCGATCGAGGAAAGATTTCAATCTGCTGAAGACATTCGCACCTCTATTCCAACGCGTTCGAAAGGGTTTATTCGGCCCCTCGCAGACATTTTCGTCTTTGTATCAGACAAACCCGGTGCGATTTCGGACATGGCCGGCCGATTGACCACCGAACAACTGAATATCAAAGATATCGAGCTTCTAAAAATTCGAGAAGGAACTGGCGGGACGTTCAGAATCGGATTGGAAACGGAGGCGGAAGCCAACCGGGCGTTAGTCGTCTTAACCGAAGCTGGATATCGTGTTCATAGGCTTTGAAAATCGCTATTGATCGCCCGATCCGGGCTGGTTTCGATTGCAGATAGACACTGCTCGGCGTATCATCTTCGCCCTTTATTCCGTTCCCGATCTGAATTCTCTTACTGAACCATGAGCAATCAACACACTCCCCTACACAGCAAACATGTTTCCATGGGAGCCAAAATGACGCCATTCGCTGGATTCGAAATGCCCGTTCAGTATACGGGGATTATCGACGAGCATTTGAATGTGCGAGAAAACGTAGGGGTGTTTGATGTCAGTCACATGGGCGAGGTGTTGGTCACCGGACCGACTGCTCTTGCCTTTATTCAACATCTGGTGACCAATGACGCAAACAAACTGGTTAATGGACAGGCTATGTACACGGTCATGTGCCGGGAGGATGGGGGTATCGTGGACGATCTTCTCGTCTATCGTCTTGGCGAAGATCGATACATGCTCGTTATCAATGCCTCTAATATTGAGTCTGATTTCGCGTGGATGATGCGTCAAAACACTCAGGGAGCATCCGTAGATAATATCTCGGAAAGTATTGGACTCATCGCCGTTCAAGGACCATCCGCCTTTAAGACCGTCCGTAAGATTTCTCCGGTCCCTATTGATGAGCTACCATTCTACCGTTTCGTCGTGCTTGAGCCGGGCAGTTTTTTTGGAAGCGAGTGGGCCATTCTTTCGTATACAGGATATACCGGTGAACCCGGACTCGAAATCTACTCTGACGCAGACCGAACCGGTCAAATTTGGGACGCCCTATTTGAAGCTGGAGAAGAATTTGGAATTAAGCCGGTGGGCCTCGGCGCTCGCGATACGCTTCGGTTGGAATCGGGATTCTGCCTGTATGGAAACGACATTACGACCGAGACCAACCCCTTGGAAGCAGGCCTGGGATGGCTCACCAAACTGGACAAAGGAGATTTTGTGGGGCGTGATGCGATCGCAACCGTTAAGGAAGCGGGGCCGGACAAAAAACTGGTTGGCTTTATTTCCCAGGAACGAGGTATTCCTCGAAGTGGAGATTCCATAATCGACGCCAATGGGGAAGAGATCGGTCGGGTGACAAGTGGTACACAGTCTCCTATTCTTCGCACGGGAATTGGTCTTGGATACGTAACCAACCGGCCTGAGAACACGTCACCAGGATCCGAATTCAGCATCCACTCAAGAAACCGATCGTTCACGGTAATGGTCAAGCGTCCTCCATTTCACAAAGAGAGATAATGTGTTTTGGTAACTCCTGGTCTTTTCTTATTGTACACTAATCGGTTAGGGTAGAATTACGGTAAAAACTCTTTTCTTCCGTGCTCCCGTTAGTAGCCGTTTTTATGCGTTTCTCCTCGCACGTGCTGACATTGGATTAGCCCGCTGAACTGCTTAGTTTTTCGTCATGGGAAAGACCGTTTCGAAAAGAAATCGCGGACGAAGCTCATCTTCGTCAAAAACTCCGTTTATCAGCCAGCAGCGTAAACGAGAGATTCTAGGACTGATTCTAATGGTTTTTTCTCTCTTGATCACGCTGGCCGTGCTTACCTATTCTATTGTAGACGAACCCTTGGCAAGGCGTTTTTCCTTTGATTCCATCTTCGTCCCGGGAACCGAGCGGGCTGCAAATGCCCTTGGACCCACAGGTGCGGCGATAGCGCACTTGCTCGTACCCAATTTCATCGGATACTTTTCGCTTCTTCTGCCCTTTTCCATGTTTGGTTGGGGCTACGTCTGGCTACGAAATCGACCAAAAGAGTATCTCCCATTGGTTTCCGGATTGATGGGTGTAGTGGCTTTGTTACTCGCATCGCTTGTCGGCTGGCTTTCAATCACGTTTGAATCGAACCTGCTGGCCTGGAGCGGATCCTGGGGGCTTGGTCTTTCCGGGTGGATGCATCAGTTGCTGGGTGGCCTTGGATCTGTAGTAATTTTGTTGCTTGTCGTTTCAATAACGGCGCTTCTCCTGATCGATCACGATATTCAGAGATCGTTGGATCGCATTGAAGCTGGCTTTGAACGGTTTAGAGTAACCGCTAATCGCTGGTGGGCGGGAAGAGAAAGTCGAAAAGCCGCTCGGTCCTCGAATAAAAACATGCTCCGCGAAGAAAAGAAGCCATTCCAAGTCCGTGACCCGGACCCAGAGCGTTTGACTACGATTCGCTCGAAGGAGGCGAAGGAAACTGCACCGACACCGTTCATCGCTCGGCCGGAAGAAGAATCGAATGATCCGATCGGAATGCCCGATCCGACCGATCTTCTCGAGGAGTCGATTTCCACCGCTGATGTGGAGATGCACGTTCATGAACAGATCAAAGAAGAACTCACGAACGATCTTCACAGGGAGACGACTGCTCAGGCAATAGAATATCCCTTCAACCTTCCTGACTTGGACTTACTGGACGAAGGAGAAGGGCGGGCTCACCAGATCGACTACGATGAACTGGATGAGCATAAACAGATTCTGCTCGACAAGCTTGAGACCTACAATATTGAAATCACGAGTATCGAGGCCATCGTCGGCCCTACCGTCACGCTGTATGAATTGACGCCTGCTCCCGGAATCAAGATCAGCCGCATCACCGCGCTTGAAAACGATCTTGCAATGGCGATGGCCGCGCGAGGAATTCGAATGATTGCGCCGATTCCTGGGAAAACATCCATTGGTGTCGAGATTCCAAATCGACACCGCGAGCTCGTCCGGATCCGTGATATTATCGGCACAACTCGTTTTTCGGATTCCGGAATGGAGCTTCCGCTCATTCTTGGAAAATCCATCGAGGGTGAGACGATTCTTGAGGACCTGACCCGCATGCCTCATCTTCTCATTGCCGGATCAACCGGTTCGGGAAAATCGGTAGGGCTGAATACATTTATTGCCGGTTTACTCTATGCCTGCCCTCCCTCCATGCTGAAATTCGTGATGATCGATCCTAAGAAGATCGAACTTTCGGCATATGCCAATATCGCATCTCACTACATGGCAATGCCGCCTGAAGCCAGTGACGTAATCATCACCGACGTGGATCAGGCACTGGGAACACTCAGAAGTTGTGAGAAGGAAATGGAACGGCGCTACGATCTGTTGTCTGAGGCTCAGGTTCGAAGCCTCAAGGAATACAATCAAGCCATCGATCAAAACCCGGATTCTGGAGGCGAGAGAAAGGAAAAAATTCCTTACATCGTCATTATCGTTGACGAGCTTGCCGACTTGATGATGACTGCCGGAAAAGATATCGAAGCACCGATCGCGCGTCTGGCACAGATGGCACGTGCCGTCGGGATTCATCTGATTTTAGCCACCCAACGCCCGTCGGTCGATGTGATCACCGGTCTGATCAAAGCCAATTTTCCGTCAAGAATCGCCTATCAAGTCGCCTCAAAAATTGATTCGCGAACGATCATGGATCATAATGGCGCGGAAGGCCTGGTTGGCAACGGAGACATGCTCTACATGTCGGGGAGTCGCATTACTAGATTGCAGGGCCCATTTGTGTCGATCGACGAAATAGACCGGATCACGACGTTCATTGGCCAGCAGCAGGGTCCGGGTCCATACATGTTACCTTCCGTCGATTTGGCAGAGACATCCACATCGACTCTCGGTAGAGGAAGCGGAGAACGAGATGAGTTATTTAGTGAAGCGGCGTACATCATAGTTCGAAGCCAACAAGGATCCGTTTCGCTACTTCAGCGCAAATTGGCTGTCGGGTATGCGCGGGCCGCCCGACTAATCGATCAACTCGAAGATGCTGGAATCGTTGGACCGTTCGAGGGTTCAAAGGCCCGACAAGTTCTGGTCGATGACGAGTTACAACTGGACCAGATACTGTCCGAGAGTTCTTGAAACCTTAGAGGACGGGCTAAGGAATAGTTTTCGATGGACCGTATATACCAATCCACAATATTCAACTAAAAATATTCGATTTGGAAATGGAAACTGAGCAGCATCCCTTAGTCGGAATCATCATGGGTAGCGAGTCTGACTGGCCCGTAATGGAAGGAGGGGCTCGTATTCTGAAAGAGTTCGGTATTCAATTTGAGACCAGAGTTCTTTCCGCCCATCGAACTCCCGATGAGACTAAAATATACGCTGAAGAGGCCCATGCTCGCGGATTGAAGGTGCTCATTGCCGGGGCCGGAATGGCAGCTCATCTGGCCGGCGTGCTTGCAGGTTGCAGCCCACTTCCCGTAATCGGCGTGCCAATCGCATCCGGCGCACTTCAGGGAATTGATGCACTCCTCGCGACCGTGCAGATGCCCAGCGGCGTGCCCGTTGCAACCGTCGCTATCGGCGGATCAAAAAATGCAGCGGTTCTGGCGGCGCAGATTTTAGCGACCGGCGACGATGACCTTTACGAGAAAGTGGCGACGTACAAGAAGGACATGCTCGGCAAAGTCCAAGCGATGGACGCTCGTGTACAAGAACTAGGCAGTCAACTGAACTCGGGGTAACCTACTCGAGAAATAGATCCTGTTCTCTTTGGAGCGTTTTTCCGGTTGCCTGATCCGTGATCTTTAGAGCAATGGTATACAAGCCGGGTTCCTGGTTTGATGCGTCGAGGATCAGGTATTGGCCATCGTTCGCACTGGAAATCTGAATCGGCAGCGATACAGCTACGCCGGCTTCTCCGCCACCAAAGATTCCTTTCAAGAAGTTTCCAATCGCGTTACCCTGCTTTTTCGGACCCAGAGCGGCTTCAACCAGATAATTGGCACTTCCATTGGAATCCAGATCCAGGTTATACACCTCGAAATACAAATAAATTGGCTGCTTGGTTGAAAAAACAGACCACGGAGCCGGCATGATCGACAAACCGTTTCTCACGATATCTGTCGATAGCGTGGGCGTTCCGAATTCGACTTCATCAACTCGATACGCCAGAAGCAAATCGCTCAACGCAAGATCGTCGCCTGAAAAATCGAGGATCTCAACTTTTCGCCGTTGAACGGCTACTGTCGCCGCGCCAGCGGTTTCGAATTCGACCGACACTTCTTGCATTCCCGGTGGGACGCGTAGTTGTTCGGTATCAATCCAGAGATTCGACTCCTCGAATTGTACGACTTGGGCGGTCCTGAGACCATAAATCGTTCGTCTCTGTTCAACAAGCATATCACGATTCTCACTTACGACGAACATTCCCGCATTTGCTGTGATATCTATGATGTCATCCGATCGATCAAAGTCATTTACGGGAATTCCGTAATTGACGTAAACATCGGTCAAGTCGCTACTAAAATTTTTAAACGAAGCGACAAGAAACGGAACGTCGATCTGTCGACCCGGAGCCTTATACGTATAGCTCTCCGGCTCTTCTCGAAAGGTCTCCCGAGCTCGGATAGCGTAGTCATTCAGCCAAGGGAGAGATCCCTGTGAAATATCACTCGCAGAAGGACTATAGAGACGGAACTCGCCATTTCGAAACGGATCTTCGAAAACGAACTTCTTGTCTTCGTACGTCCAGATATTGTACGTGT
This sequence comes from Bacteroidota bacterium, assembly GCA_004356385.1. Next base: position 345 of record SMXL01000104.1, on the reverse strand, counting down.
TGGCCTCCTCAAACATATCGAAGCCATAACCATCTCTAGTGATTTGCAGGATTCGACTCCCTTCGCCTTGATTGTCCGGATCGGGGTCCTGAGCCATCGCCCGGAAGCTTTCGGATATTTTCGAAGAACTCTTGGGTATAATCACAACGTCGCCAATGGGTGTACCATAGCGGACGATAATTTGACCGCGTTCGGTATTCCAACCTCTCAGACCCAGCTCTGATGCTCCGTAGAGCAGGTCTGCGTAGGTCAATCTGGCGTAGTGTTCGAGTTTGCGTTCATTATAAGGGGTCAATAGTCGAGGGTCCTTACTCGTCCAGTATCGGGCAGCGTAAGCGACCTTAT
>SMXL01000103.1 GCA_004356385.1 Bacteroidota bacterium | reverse complement strand
GAAGGCAAAATGGGGAATTGCTGGTAGCCAATTTCAACACCAACGACATCATTAGCATCGATTCTGTAGGCAATGCTAGCGTGGCCTACACCATCAACTCCGGCGGCGCGGACGGCAATGCGCACCTGGCGCTTGCAAAGGGAACCCTGTACGTAACCCGAATCAAAGACAATCAATTGTACAAGGTCACGCCGTCGGGCGACATTTCGGTGGTTGCTGGAAACGGCTCGAACGGAAATCAGGACGGCGCCGGCTCGGAAGCCACATTCCTGGCCCCCAATGGCATTGTAGCAGACGCGAGCGGTCGAGTTTTGTATCTGAATACCCCTCAATAAAGGCTGGGGAAGCGGCCAGTCTACAGAGGTGCTTATTCGGAAAGTGAAGCTCATTTCACTCACGGATATTCTGACCACGGCGGCTGAATCGAGCGGAGCGGATGCCGTGGAAGAAGCATACAAAGCCTACAAGGCAACCGTATCAGGCGCCTCTGACCATACGGTGGGCGAAGCCATTGCGCTTGCCTACGCATTCCTTCGAGAACGAAAAGCCGCCCTTGCTCTAAAGGTCTTTGAGTTAAACGCCGAGTCATATCCGAACGTCGCGGCTGCTCTTTACAACCTTGGTGAAGGTCACCGATTTATGGGCCAGAGCGCCGAGGCCAAGGATGCCTACGAGCGCACGGTAGCGGTAGACCCCGATCATGCACTGGCGAAAGCAAAGCTGGCCGAAATGAGGCCGTAACGATCAGATCGCCACGAGATCCTCGATCCGCGTGACAAGAAGTTAGTAATCCGGACGTTCTCGAGCGGTCGACGTGTGTCCGGCCATTATTTTCCACCCGGTCTCGGTTCGGACGAGATTCATCGTGACTGCACCGGAATAGCTGAACCCGCCGGTTTCGCCGTTGCCGGCGTCCGCGGCGTCACCTTTACCACCATCACCGACCGTTGTTTTAAACGACGTGAATAACTGGGCATGGTCAGCAGTCAGGGCGTTCACGTACGGATCTTCGTACTCCGTACGGAAGCTTCCAAATGCAGCAAAACTCCTGATTGCCTGCTCAAGATCAGCGTACGACGTGTATCGAATCACCCCATCTTCGACCCATCTGAAGCGTGAATCCTGAATATAAAAGCCGAGCGCAGCATCGATGTCACCTGAATTCGCCACCGATGCATACTCACGGAGCGTGGCCAAAACTTCGTTCTCTACAGCTTCCGGATCGAACGGCGTTTCCTGTTCACGGCAGGCCGACAGAACGATGGTTACCAAAAGAAGAAAGGTGGTACACCGAAATGTGAACATGATTTTTCTCGAGCTTTAACTAAATCGCAAGTGGTTGAACGGACACAGCTCCGGATCCGGTGTTTTCACCCGTCATGAGTCGGCGCAGATACCCAACCTGGCCGACATGAAAGGAAAGGTGCGTGCAGAGATGAATCAGGAAACGGCGCGTCGGAAGAGTTATACCTCCGACGGTCTCCCCGAACGGAGTGTCCAAGACGGAAGGGTCCAACGAAGGAAGAGCTTCTCTCAAGTCTTCCAATGTTCTGTTGATTTCCGCAACGAGTTCTTCCCTGGAAAGCCCCCGTGTTTCGAATTCCGCTGGGCGATCCCGGACATAGCCGGAATCAGCCAACACGGCACCGATATAGTGCCTAAGATTTCCGCATGCATGCATCGCGAGTGTTCCGGCTGGATTAGTGATCCCCGCAGGCGTTTCCCAGATCATGTCTTCAGAAGGAAACAGCCCCAGCTCTCTTGCCAGCGCCTCCAAATCGCGAACCAGAAAGATCAGGATATCGTCAAGAAGAACGCTCATAAAGAAGTGATGAGTTTAGATTTTCTGACAGACTCGATCAGCACGTCAATAATCCGTATATAATGACGAAAGTAAATGATCAGTCCAGTATTCCAAGCGGCGAACGGTCATGATAGGAAAAAACTTTACCCATTACGAAATCCTTTCCGAGTTGGGAAGCGGCGGCATGGGCGTGGTTTACAAGGCGCGCGATACGAAGCTTGACCGACTCGTCGCCCTCAAGTTCTTGCCAACGCAACTCGGATCCAGTGAGGAAGACCAAAAACGCTTTGTCCGCGAGGCGCAGTCCGCGTCCGCACTTGATCATCCGAACATCTGCACGATTTACGACATCGGGAAAACCGATGACGGACAGATGTTCATTGCGATGGCGTTCTATGATGGACGGCCTCTAAATGCAATCATTGAGTCGGGTGAAATAGACATACTGACCGCGTTCGACTACGCACGCCAGGTGGCGCATGGATTGGCGCGGGCTCACGAAGCAGGGATCGTCCACCGAGATATCAAACCCGGAAATGTGATCATCACGGATCGCGGGGTTGCGAAGATTGTCGATTTTGGCCTCGCGAAGTCCGAGGGACAATCCGTCATCACGAAGCAGAACAGTACGCTTGGAACGGTTGCTTATATGTCTCCCGAGCAAAGCAGAGGTGAATCCGTTGATCATCGGGCAGATATCTGGGCACTTGGAACGCTATTATACGAGATGATTGCAGGAGAACGGCCTTTTCGAGGTACCTACGATCAGGCAATTATTTACTCCATCCTGAATGAAGACGCTCCGTCTTTAGTTGAGAAGAGAGAAGGAGTAACTCCAGCCCAAGAACGCATTGTCAAGAAGTGTCTGGCAAAAAATCCGAATGAGAGATACCAGGCAGCTGACAATTTTCTGTCTGATGTTGAGTCATTAAGTGGTGTTCACACCATCGCTGCTGAACCCGCTTCTAACACTCGCGTCATCGTGCTTGGGGTAGTCGGACTCGCACTCGTCCTTGTTATTGCTTTTCTCGTTCTGAAACAGACCACAGAAGGTATCAAAACACCGACCATTTCGGCCACGAGGCCACTGACTGGTCTACCGGGATTGGAAGCCAGGCCAGTATGGTCACCAGACGGCACCCAGGTCGCATACATGTCGGATACAGCCGGAAATTTCGATGTCTGGTTGCACCGTGTTTCGACGCAGGTGGATATCAATCTGACCGAGGATCATCCCGGATTCGACGGCTATCCTACTTGGTCGCCCGGCGGAAAATCAATAGCCTTTTTCTCCGATCGCAGTGACGGCGGAATTTTTGTGCTGTCTGTTTCTGGTGGACCGCCGGAACAGATTTCATCCATGCTGCCAGAATTGCTAATGGAATCGTCGCTCAGTTGGTCTCCAGATGGAGAGCGTATCGCGTTCGCTCTATCGCGCGATGTCATTGCCATTCCATCGGGCGGAGGTCCATTACAACGAGTAATTCTACCCACCGCTGCCTCGTTTCGCCAAGTCAGCGACCTGGGATGGTATAATGACAGCAACCGATTAATGATAACGATTGAGGCGGGATCAGGACGAACCACCTCGGAAATCTGGGCGATGAATCTTGATGGTACGTCTCCGATGCGACTCACCGACGGTAAGAGTCACAATAAGAATCCGGTTCTGACGCCAGACGAACGGGGGCTTTATTTCATTAGTGATCGGTCCGGAACCCTGGACCTCTGGTACCAGCCTCTCGACTTCGACGGAAACCCCGATGGAGAACCGAATCCACTGACTGTTGGCGCAAATATTGGCTCGTTTTCTCTGACACCCGATGGAGGGAAGATCGCATATGCCACCCTGTCGGAGCGAATGAATCTCTGGTCTATACCGATTACCGAGTCTGAAATGACCTTCGATAACGCCACGCAATTGACGGATGGAAACTTCTTCATAGAATTCATGGACCTTTCGCCAGACGGAGAGTGGCTGGCCTTTGATTCATATAGAAGCGGAAATTCTGACATATGGAGGATACGCTCGGATGGAAGTGATTTATCTCGCGTCACGTCTGATCCGGCGCATGACTGGGCTCCGAATTGGTCGGCGGATGCAAGTAAGATTTTGTTTCATTCACTGCGTGCAGGGAATAGGGATATATGGATGATTCAAGTAGAAGGCGGTGAATTGGTTCAAGTTGACGACCACCCCGCCGAAGACTATACACCGTCCTGGTCTCCCGACGAGACACACATAGCGTTTAAGTCTGATCGCACTGAACAAATTGATGTCTGGATAATGAATAGTGATGGGGGTGAGTTGCGACAGGTGACGGACACAGGACTATTATGGTGGTATCCAATGTGGTCTCCGGACGGATCTCAAATCACTTTCTCGTCTTCCATCACTGGAAATTTTGAGGTGTACACGGTTTCGGCGCTTGGAGGACCCCTCAATCAGGTGACGAATCATGGTTGGACCCGAGCCTGGCCGCTGAAATGGTCTGAAGACGGAAGCCGAATTTATATTTGCGCGGCGGACGCAGCCAATACTGAGCAAGTTGACTTGTGGGAAGTTTCGGTTCTCGATGGTTCGGCCAGGAAACTTTCAGACTTGAGAGATGCGCCATACGTTCTGTATAACGCCGATACCGACGGCGAGACGTTTTATGGAGTATTCCTGGAGCGAACGGGCGATCTTTGGGAAGTGGATTTAGTGATCGATTAACTCCGTGTCGAGCGCAACTCGGTTGAGGCGAGATCGAATAAGAGGCTCGATCTGCCGTAGACCCAACGCCGACCATGCTCAATAACTATCTGGTACTCACTCTTCGAACGATTCGTAGACACAAGGGCCACGCCTCGATCAATATTCTCGGGCTCGCGATCGGGTTTGCCAGTTGTCTCTTGATTTTCGCTTACGTGGCAAGCGAGCGGGGCTTTGACCAATTCCACTCGGCCCCCGATCAGATTCATCGGATCAACTGGGACTACAACTGGCAGGAAACCGAGGGGATCGGCTCGGGGACCCCTCCCCCGTTGGCGGCTCGTCTGGTTGAAGGTTTTCCTGAAGTCAAATCGGTGATGCGTCTTTACCCCGTCTCGCCGATGGTCGTTCGAAAAGACGACCGGTTTTTCGTAGAAAATCGAATACGAGCCGTCGATCCGGGATTTTTCGAGTTCTTTGACTTCTCGCTCGTGGCAGGTGCTACCGAATTGGTCCTTCAGAGCCCTGGAAGTGTTGTCCTGACACAGACTACCGCCGAGAAATATTTCGGCGCCGAGTCCCCCATCGGCAAATCAATCCTGATCGGTGAAGACGGCGAATTTCTTGGGAGCGCCTATTCTCAGCTCTTCACGGTCACCGGCGTCGTCGAGGACCCTCCTGCGAATTCTCACATTCAGTTCGACCTATTGACATCCATGTCATCTCACCCGCAGGTGGCCTTCTTTGATTGGAGTTGGATCTGGATGCAGATGGTCACCTATGCAAGGCTCGCACCAGGAAGTTCGGTGGATGAACTGGAGGCGAATGTCGTCGATATGGTGGCGGTGCATGCACCCGCAGCATTCGAACGGGTTGGCTTCTCCTATGACGAGCTCCTTGCGAACGGCGGGCGCTGGAAATTCGTTTTTCAACCACTTTCAGATGTGTATCTGGGATCCAGTCAGATTGGCAACCGACTCGGCCCCCTTGGCAACAATACCTATCTGTCGATTTTCTCAATCGTGGCTGTTTTCATTCTGCTCATCGCGTGCATCAATTTCATGAATCTCTCCACTGCACGGTCTGCGCTTCGAGCAAGGGAAATTGGTATCCGCAAAGTGTTGGGCTCGGAACGAAGAAGCCTAATGGCGCAGTTTCTTGCCGAGGCTGTATTATTCAGCTTGATCGCGCTGGTCGTCGCCGTTGCGATGACGTCCGTCTTCCTTGGACCTTTCGAAGCGCTTGCAGGTCGGGAATTGGACGTGAGTTTATTCGAGCCTACGTGGCTACCTCTCGCGCTCATCGCGCTGAGTATTTCGGTTGGAATCCTGGCCGGAAGTTATCCTGCTTTTTATCTCTCGGCATTCAAACCCATCGAGGTTCTCAAAGGGAAATTCGTTTCCAAAGGGAAGAGTCTCAGTCTACGAAATAGCCTGGTCGTCCTTCAGTTTTCAATATCCATCGCCCTCATCATTGCTACGCTCGTTGTGCAGGGGCAGATGCGCTTTTTTGCCTCTGCAGATATGGGATTCGACGAGGAAGGCGTGGTAATCATCTCGAATCTGAATGATCGACTCGGGTCGAATCGGGAAACGTTTAGAAATAACCTGATCAAGCGTTCGGGAGTAGTCGCGGCGAGCCTAACCACAGGAACACCACCCAACTGGGGCTTTGGAGACTACTATAAAGCCGAAGGGCATGACGACGAGCTTTTTGATCTTGTTTCATACATGACGGACGATTATTACGTGCAAACCCTACATCTAGAAGTGATTGCCGGAAGGCCATTCAGCGAGGATTTTGCGGACTCGAGTAATGTTCTACTAAACGAGAGCGCCGTGAAACAATTCGGTTGGGATGATCCGATCGGAAAGACGATCACGTATCCGAGCCGGGGGACCTATACGGTGGTCGGAGTGCTCAAGGATTTTCATTTTTTAAGTCTTGCTCAGCCCATTGTCCCGTTCGCGCTTTTTCACGAAGATTCGAGATCATACCAGATTCCAGATTCCTACGTCGTGGCGCGATTGGAAACAGGAAATCTCGACGAGCTACTAGCGACGATCGAGTCGGAATGGAAGGCCGTTGCACCGGAAGCGCCGTTCGAGTATTCGTTCCTCGACGAGTCTATTGATTCTCAATACGCTACCGAGCAGCGTCTGAGCAAAATCTTTCTACTCTTTTCTATGCTTGCCATTTTTATTGCATCACTCGGACTATTCGGGCTGGCCTCTTTCGTTGCGGAACAGCGGACAAAGGAGATCGGACTCAGAAAAACACTGGGGGCGTCGCTTCCGAGTGTGCTCGTTCTTCTTTCCAAGGATTTCTCAAAATGGGTACTGCTGGCAAATCTGATTGCTTGGCCAGTGGCCTGGATCGGGATGAATCGCTGGCTGGATACGTTCGCGTATCGAACGGAAATCGGTATCTGGACGCTAATACTTGGAGCCGCAATTGCGTTTGCAATTGCCGTTCTCACGGTGAGCTACAAAAGTGCAAAAGCAGCTTCAGCGAACCCGATTGACTGCCTTAGGTACGAGTAATTCGAGCAATGATCCGGAGCCTCGAATGAAGGCCGATCATTTAACCAACAACATCCGACCCGTTTTGGAAAAAGCGCCGGCTTCGAGCCGGTACAAGAAGAGACCGCTCGGTTGCCTACTGGCATTCCAATTATACTCGTAGCGCCCTGCAGTAAGCTGCTCCGAAACCAATACGTCCACTTCGCGACCCAATGCATCGTAAATCACGAGTCGAACATTCGATTGCTGGGCAATGTCGAATTGGATCGTGGTCTCGGGATTGAAGGGATTCGGATAGCTCGGATAGAGCTCGAATTCGACCGGTATTTCGCCACCGATTCGTTCAATGGCAATTCCACCCGCCGTCGTAAACGAAAGGCCATTCGACCACGGGCCGTCTCCTAGTAT
>SMXL01000102.1 GCA_004356385.1 Bacteroidota bacterium | reverse complement strand
CGGTACCATCGGGCTTGTCGGCGCTGCGGCAGTCTTGGAAAGCGCGCGTGTACTTTCAGGCTTACCGCGCTGGGCGCACACAATGGATCGGTCCAATCTCTTCTTTCTCTGGTCTGGGACGAAGGTGGGGCACACTGGTGCCGAGGCTTTTTTCGATCATCCACCGTGGTCCCGTGACAAGATAACAGGCGTTCTACTTCTTGCCGACGATTTGAGAACGTTCGACCGTTACCAACAAATTGTCGAGCGTTCGGGAATCGATTCCAGTGTCGTATTACCGAGGAGTCCTAGTAGAAGCACCAGGATCAACAATCGAGAACAGTTTCTGTCCTATCTAGACCTCTTGAAAGACGCCGTAGAATTAACGAGGGTAACTCGTCTGTTCGTGCACGACAAATCTATCGGAAACTGACAGGCCTGGATTTTTAACGACTCAAAAGATGATTGCCGCAAAGAGTCCCAGTGACGTGTTGTAGAGCGGACGATTGTCCGGCGCATCCGGGTTGTCTTTTCGCGCGTTCGAAAAACCGAGCGAGGTGCGTAGTCCGAAAGACAGTCGTTCACTTCCAACATCCATTTCGAAACCGGCTCCTATCGTAAGACCGATATCGTTGCTTTCGACCGACTCGTCCTCTTCATTGAATTCAGGTCCGCCCGCGGCAGCTCGATATCGAATTCGAGCATCCAATTTTCTGGCAAAAGTAGGGCCGGCAAAAATTTGAGGTCTGATTCCTCGCGACTCAAACTGGTAGACCAATAAAATGGGTATCTCCAGATACGTGAGGTCAAATGTAGCTACCACGTCAACGGGACCGTCATTTCCTTCGAAATCCAAAGCGCCCTCGGCCTTCGCCCCTTTGGCCACATACAGCACCTCCGGTTGAATGCGAAACCCGTTTCCGATGTTTACTGAAAAGCCGACTCCACCAGATAATCTCGTGATGCTCGAGAAATCGGTGTCGGAGCTCCCACGAAACGTCGAGCCATTTACGCCGACCTTGATCATGGCTCGAACTTGAGCAGTTAGCAATTGTTGGGTCGAGTGAAGCCCAAGCAGGAGAACACAAAGGGCCGTTTTGAGAAAAGCAGTTTTATTCATTCCAATAATTGAAATAGACGGGTTCAAATAAAGTTGTCAAGAACAATTTTCTGAAATTATTTACCACGGGGTGATTCAACCAAGGCATTAAAGGGTGCGCTCCTTTGATTTTGCCCCATTCAACGTTTTGCAAGCTCTGGAAACGAACAAATTCACTCTTGGAGCAAATATTCTTTTGAAACGGGCAGCCCGCCAGTAGTTTCCCTGACCAGGCCACTCATTTATCGTAACGCGTGAACACAGACCACTCCCAGGAAGAACTCGAATTTTCGATCGGGCGACGCCTGTTCTATTTCTGGGCCATGGCGTGGGGATGCGTCGTGACGGTGGTTTCCACGAGTGGATATCTGCTGTCGAGACTCATTATTCACAACACCCGATTTGATCACAGCGGATTTTTCCACTGGTGGAACGCGTTTTGGGCACGATCGATGTTTCTGGGCACTGGTATTCGCATAGAGAGACGTCAGCGCGCTGACCTTGATTGCGACATGTCTTACGTTTTCGTGTCAAATCATCAAATACTGCTCGATATTCCCCTCATGGCGCTGGCCATTTCGTGCCCATTCGGATACGTCGCCAAGTCTGATCTGGCGCGGGTCCCGTTCCTGGGCGCCGCGCTTAAAAAATCACCGTCGGTTTTCGTCGATCCATCAAATCCTCGCAAGTCGTACGAAAGTATAAAAACGGCCGGAGAGCACATTCGCAACGGGACTTCCGTGATCGTTTTTCCTGAAGGGTCTAGGACTTATCAAAAAGAATTGATCCCATTTCAGCGGGGCGCGTTCCATCTCGCCCTTGAAGCCGGGGTCCCGATTGTGCCGATTACGATTCTTGACGCTTATCGACTGTTTAATGAACGAACGAGACTGGCGCGCCCGGGAATCGTTCGTGTCGTTGTCGGGAAGCCCATTCCGCTCGATGGATTGTCACGGGCTGATCTTCCCGAACTGATGGACAAAGTGAGAGACGAAATCGTAAGCCAGTTCGATTTTTCGATCGATTGATCGACGTGACGGCGCTGAGCCGGGTGGAACACCGTTCATGGGCTTCCGTTGCGATTTCCCCCGCAGATAGTCAGGACGCTTAGAGCCAAACTCGGATACGGACCTTTCTGCCGGTATATTTGCCTTGCAGACTGAGGGTAAGATCTGCCCGCTTACGAGAGAAAAATGGGTATTCCACTGGAAGAAGTAAAACGCGTAGCCGAGCTCGCCAGGCTTCGTTTTACAGACGAAGAACTGATTAGAATGGCGGGCGAACTGGAGAAAATATTGACGTATGTCAGGAAACTAGAAGAGGTAGACACGTCCAACGTGGAGCCCATGTCCCGCGTTCACGGCGACACCGGTAGGCTTCGAGAAGACGATAATGTCCAGCGAATCAACCGGGATGAGGCGCTGTCAAATGCACCGGATACGGACGGGAAGTTCTTCCGCGTCCCTAAAGTAATAGAGTAGCAGGGCGTAGGAATTGCACCGGGACATGTCAAAAAAGAAATCTCGTTCGGTAAAGAAGAGGAAACCATCCGTCCCACCCGCTTGGACCTCTTTCTGGGAAAAGCAGACGGAAGCTTGGCAGCATGTGGTCATTATCCTGGTATTGCTTTCCGTTTCGATCGGATTTTTTGCCCCGATTCACTTTTCCTCAAAGCAACTCATCGGTGGAGATACGATTCATTGGTCCGGAATGGCCAATGCCATGCATTCTTACGAGCAGCAGACCGGAATTAAAGCCCTCTGGTCACCCAACGCGTTCGCTGGAATGCCGGGTTATCTGATATCGTATCCGCTGGATATCCCTCAACTTGATTCTGTTTTTGGATTCCTGCGGGGATTTATTTGGCCAAGCTCGCACCTGATCCTCCTTCTGATCGGCACCTATCTGCTCACGTGGTACCTGTCAGAAGACAAAATCGCAAGTCTTTTTTCTGCTATTGCGTTCGGCCTCACCACGTACTTGCCGATCATTCTCATAGCCGGTCATAATTCCAAATTCGTTGCTCTAGCCTGGGCACCGTGGCTCCTACTCGCATTTGCATATGGGCTCCGAAACCCGTCGTTCAAATCCGCGCTGCTGCTCGCGCTCGTCGCGGCACTAAATCTGAGAGCGGGCATATCCAGATCACCTACTATGCGGGATTCGTCGCGGCCATCTTCTGGATCGCTGAGGGAGTGAGCGCCGTTCGGACAGGAAGCGCAAAGGAGTTTTGGCGAGCCTCTGGATGGCTCGGCCTCGGAGCGATTCTGGCGCTGTTGATGATCGCTCAGCCCTATCTCGTTCAGTGGGAATACAAGCCGTTTACGATACGTGGCGTAGCTGCCGGCGGCGCCCCCGGAGGAATGTCATGGGAATACGCGATGGCCTGGAGCCAGGGGATTGGCGAGCTACTGACGCTTCTTATCGCAGATGCCTTTGGAGGAGGTGGGGCATTGTATTGGGGACCAAAGACGTTCACGGCCGGGCCACATTATTTCGGTGCTCTTACAGTGGTTCTGGCTCTTATCGCCGTACTAAAGCGTCCCGACTCCGTTACGCGCGCCCTGGGAATAGCTACGCTTGTGATGCTGATGTTTGCCCTCGGTCAGAATTTGACACTTGTGAACGGTCCCATGTTCAATCACTTTCCGCTATTCAATGCCTTTCGTGTTCCGGAAACATGGCTGAGTTTGGTCGCGCTTACGGTGTCCATATTGGCGGGCCTGGGTTTGACAACGATTTTTGGAAAATCTCGCGGGGAATCCCTCGACAAGCCTACCATGGTGACGATTGGAGCGGTGACCGGAATCCTGTTCGTGTTGCTTTTGGCTCCCAACGCGGCACTCGATTTCGAAAAGCCGAATGAGAAGGCCCAGATTTTTCAGCAGGTTCGCGCCCAATACCCTGGAATATCCGAGTCGGACCCGAGGGTACAGCAGGTACTGTCTCAGGAAATAGACCGGCGGAAGACGGGGCGAGTGGAGCGATTTCAGACAGATGCGCGTAGATCGGTTCTCTTTCTGGTTGCAGGAATGCTCATTCTCTTTCTGTTCTACCGAGGGAAATTGCCCGGGTGGGTCGCGGGTTTTTCATTTGCGCTGCTAATTCTTCTCGATCTAGGGGGTGTAGGCAGACGATTCGTGAAAGACGAGGCGCTGAGGGAGGGAGAAGACGCGGCGTCGGAGGTGACGGCATACGATTTCGACCGATTCATTCTTCGGCAGGTGGAGGCCGCCGGTGGCCCCGGCCATCTGCGCGTTCTGTCTCTCGAATTCGGACAAGATCCGACCGTGAATTCACGACCGTCGTTTCACCATGAATCGCTCGGAGGATATCACGGAGCCAAACTCAGGATATACCAGGATTTTCTTGACAATATTCTCTTCGATCCATCGACAAGAGCCCTCAATCCGAACGCGTTGTCCATGATGAACGTGCGCTACGTGGTCGGCCGTCGAGCCGTTCCCGGGTACGAAATGGTTTTTCAGGATGACGCAAGCGGAAATTCCGTCTTCGAAAACCCTGATGTGCTTCCACGGGCTTATTTCGTTTCTGAATCCGAATCTATCGACGATGCTTCGGCGATCTGGGCTCGACTGCGCTCATCGGACTTCGATCCGTCCAAAAGCGTGATTCTGGGAAGTCGAATCGACCTGGCAAATGCACCGATTGATTCGAACTCGGTCGCTGAAACCACGCTTCTGCGCCATACCCCAAATGAGCTGGAATGGCAGGTTACGACCGACGAACCCAGATGGCTGGTCATTTCGGAGATTTACTATCCCGCAGGGTGGAAAGCCACGATCGATGGACAGCCGGTCGAGATCGAACGGGCGAATTATCTACTCCGGGCCGTGCACGTACCGGGCGGCCAGCACGCGATCCGAATGGTTTTTGATCCCGCAGCGCACCAACGAGGGGTATGGATATCGGGTGCGGCGACATTCTTCGTCTACGGGGGGCTACTCTTTCTGTTCATTCCGGGATTGATACGACGGAGGAAACACCTGAGCGGAGAATGAGACAAGTCCTTTTCGTTACATATTATTTCCCTCCGTCTGGCGGTCCAGGAGTTCAACGATCGTTAAAATTTGTCAAATACTTGCCTGAATTTGGTTGGCGGCCGACCGTTCTAACCGTTGATCCTGACTATGCGGCGTATCCCAACCTGGACCTCGAGCTGATGAACGAAATCGACGCATCACTCGAAATTATCCGGACGAAGTCTCGGGATCCGTATTCTGCGTACGGCGGCCTATTCGGTAAGAAAAAGGGAGATGTCGTAGGAGTTGGGTTTCTGAACCAGAATCGCCTGGATAAGAGAGAACGTATCGCTCGATGGATACGGGCCAATCTGTTCATACCGGACGCTCGAAAGGGATGGGTTTCGTATGCGGACCGGGCCGCCGAAAAAGCGATTTCGAGCCATTCCTTCGACGCCGTCTTTTCGACCGGACCGCCCCATTCCACACATCTGGTAGCCCAGCGTGTGAAACATCGTGCAAATCTGCCATGGGTAATGGATATGCGTGATGCATGGCCCCCAGACTCGTTTGCACACTTACTTCCTATGTCAAACTGGGCGCGATCCAAAGATGCCAGAATTCGTCGTTTATGCTACTCTGATGCCGATGTGGTGCTCACAGTCAGTAAGTCTCTCGGAATCGACGCAGGTGCCTTAACCGATACGCCCGTTGATGTTATTCCCAATGGATATGACCCGGATGATTTTGAAACCATTGAACACGGTCAGCAGGATTCGTTCACGATCGTTTACACAGGAAACATGTCGGCGGAGCAGGACCCGGTCGGTCTCTGGCAGGCGATGAAGACATACAAGTCTAGGGGAGACTGGGACGATCTGCGTGTCTGCCTGGTTGGCAATACAGCCGGTGAGGTACAGGCCAGGATAGACGAGGCCGGCTTGCGGAAACAGGTGGAAGTCATTCCCTATGTCGAGCACCAAAAAGCGGTACGCTACATGTGCAAAGCGGATCTTCTCCTGCTTTCAATCAATCGGGTTCCTAATCCGAAGGGCATTGTCACCGGGAAACTGTATGAGTACTTGGCCGCGGGCAGGCCGATATTGTGTCTGATCTCGAGCGAGGGAGATGCCTCAGCCATTGTAGCTTCTATGGGCGCCGGCGAGAGCCATCGGTTCGACGATGAGTCTGGAGTAGGACACATGATTAATCGGCATTATGAGGCCTGGAAAACCGGTAACCGGTTGAGCGGTGCTCCGCCTGAGCGGGTGAGCCTGTTCAGTCGGAAAACACAGGCACAGCAACTCGCGAAAATACTATCCGCGGTGGCCGGTAAGGAAAAATGAAAGAGATTCTCAGCGTCGTTGGTGCGAGACCGCAGTTCATCAAGGCAGCCATGGTCAGTCGAGCCCTGAAGGAAGCCGGGATTAAGGAACGACTGATCCACACCGGTCAGCATTACGACGATAACATGTCTACCATATTTTTTGATGAACTGGATATCCCCTCCCCGGATATCAACCTGGAAGTCGGATCTGGCTCCCATGCGAGACAAACCGGAGAGATCATGGTTCGCCTTGAAGAGCATCTGCTGCAGAACGACCCGCCGGACTGCGTATTGGTTTATGGCGACACTAACAGCACGGTAGCTGCTGCCGTAACGGCTCGCAAGTTGCACATTCCAGTGGCCCACGTGGAGGCCGGACTTCGATCATTCAACATGCTCATGCCGGAAGAAATCAATCGAATGGTCACAGACCGGCTCTCCGACTATTTGTTTTGCCCGACCCAAACGGCCTGCGACCATCTGAGAAAGGAAGGACTGACCACGGGTGTTTCTCTTACGGGGGACGTGATGTATGACGCTGTTGTTCATTTCTCCTCGACTCCAGTGCCTGCTACGGGTCATTTTTCAGAAGGAACGTATGTTCTCGCCACGGTGCACAGGGCCGAAAACACAGACGACCCTGATCGACTGGCGGGGATCATTCAAGGATTGGGGAGTGTCGGCCTCCCGGTACTATTTCCGGTCCATCCAAGAACGGAATCACGTCTCAAAGGAATTAGGTTACCAGAAAACATTTCTGTAATTGAGCCTCTTTCGTATGTCCAGATGTTGCACGCGATTAAGGGTGCCTTTCGTGTTTTCACGGATTCAGGAGGAATCCAGAAAGAAGCAATCTGGTTGGAAACTCCGTGTATCACTCTTCGCGAAGAAACCGAATGGGTGGAGACACTCGACCGATCCTGGAACGTTCTGGTGGGTGCTGACCCTGTCCGGATTAAAAGTGCGTTGGACATAGAACCCGAATCGCCCCCACCGGCCCTCGGTCGCGTTGGCGACGTCAGTGCATCTTTTCGGATTGCCTCCATCCTGGCGAGTGCTTGACGCATGGCACGAATATTAATGATCCTCGACCACTCGTTTCCTCCAGATCTACGGGTTGAGAACGAAATTGAGACGTTGGTGGCAGCCGGTTTCGAGGTGTGTTTGTTGGCCATCGGACCAGATGAACGGTCAGAAACGGAGTCTTTCGGCGGTGCCCGAATTATTCGGGATCGAATTTCTGCGGCACAGAGAAACAGGATGAGGGGACTCGCAGGCACCCTTCCGATTCTGGAACGGTACATCGTTCGCAGAATGGTGTCGATTTTTGCCGAGTGGCCCTTTCAAGCGGTGCATGCGCACGATCTCTATCTCGTTGGAGGAGCTCTCAAGGGAGGACGTGAGCTCGGCGTCAAGGTGGTTGCGGATCTTCACGAGAACTGGGTGGCTGCCTTGAAGCACTATGCCTGGAGCAATCGTATGCCGGCTAAGCTGTTTATCAATCTGAAACGATGGGATCGGTTGGAGACGGAGTGGTTGTCTGGAGTAGATGGAGTGATCGTTGTCATTGAAGAAATGGCGGAACGGCTCTCAGCCAAAGGCATCGGCAAACAAAACATGATCGTTCTACCCAATACGATTCATCGAACTCGTTTCGATGCCTACGGGATCGATCCACATCTTGCGGGTTCGATTAAAAGCGACCTGACCATTCTCTATACGGGCGGGATGGACAAGCATCGCGGAATCGAGGAGGCAATTCGGGCCATGCCGACGGTTCTCGAGTCCGTACCGGACGCCAGACTTGTTCTTGTGGGAGACGGTGCCGTGCGAGGTGAGTTGGAGCGGCTAAGTCGTGGCCTGCGTCTTCAGCACACCGTGCAGTTTACAGGGTGGCAGCCTCAGGACAAGATTCCGAGTTACATCGCCGGAGCGAATATAGGCCTGATACCGCATCTGAAAACCGAACACACGGATCACACGATCCCGCACAAACTGTTTCACTACATGCACCTGGGTCTCCCGGTCGTGGCGTCCAATTGCCGGCCTCTCGAGCGTATTGTTACGGGTACAGACGCTGGCCTGATTTATACATCTGGTGACGCTGAAGAACTGGCGTTGACCGTCCTGACACTTGCTGAAAACCCAGAACTCGCAGCTCAGAAGGGAGAAAATGGTCGTCTCGGAGTTGCAGCCCAATACAACTGGGAATCGACCTCCTCCGGGTTGAAGGATTTTTATCGGAAGCTGTTCGCTTGAGATGG
>SMXL01000101.1 GCA_004356385.1 Bacteroidota bacterium | reverse complement strand
GAATCAGAAGAAACGTCTGAGACAGAGGCGGAGCAGACAGAGGAGAAAGACGCGGAGTCCGCCGAGGCGGAATCCTCAGAAGACGACAGCCCCGCCGAAGTATCCGAAGAGAAATCAGATGTGTCTGATGAACCTGCGCCGGAGGCGGCGAAGGGGGAAGACCAAGCCGAAGAAAAGAAAAAGACTGACGCCTGATTCGTCAGCACTCAATTATTTTTGCAGAAACGCAGAGAAGAATCATGTCGAGATCGACCAATATTTCGGAACTGGAATACATTGACTTTAAAAATACCGAGTTGATTAAGCGGTATCTCAATGAGCAGGGAAAAATTCTGCCCCGTCGAGTTACAAATGTTCCATCGAATTTTCAGCGACAGCTCACTCGCGCGGTCAAACGTGCACGTCACCTTTCGTTACTCCCGTTTGTGGCGGATTCACTTAAGTAGTGCCCTGCCCGGTTGAGATACAGGTGCACGAGATCGAAGACTCTATTATATCATGAAAGTACTTCTATTACAGGACGTCGATGAACTCGGTGAGGCCGGTGAAATCGTAAACGTCAAGAACGGTTACGGTCGAAATTTTTTAATTCCGAGAAGAATGGTTCGTCTTGCCACTTCGAACGTGGTGAAAGCATGGGAAGAAGAGAGACGTCAAAAATCGAGGAAACTCGCTAAACACAAGGAAGACGCTGAGGTATTGGCCAAGGAAATTGAGTCCCTGGAATTGGTAATTACGGCGAAAGTGGGGGAGGAGAACCGGATTTTCGGAACGGTCACATCCCAAGATATTGTAGAAGCGCTTGCGGGCCACGGGATCACGATCGAGCGGAAGAATATTATGCTAGAAGACGACATTCGCGTTCTTGGAGTATATACGGCGTCGGCAAAGATCCATCCTGAAGTGATCGCTGAAGTAAAAGTGCGAGTAGATCCCGAGGCCTGAACGGTCGGGCCGTCCGAACGCTTGTAGGATCAGGCGTATTGCTCCTTTTGTCAGGCCGAAAAGAAGTTCTTGCTGCCAGAAATTGCACCAAAAGTAGCCATTCAAGCAACAAGTGACGGTTCGTAACAGTTGGAGCGGTGCTGTGCACCAAACGGAGGTTTTGACCCGACCTTTCGACTCATGTCCAACCGCAAATCCTCTTTTCTAGTATTCCTGTTTTGTCTGGCCATGAACCCGGTGACATCCGCGTTTGGCCAGTTCGATCAGATCATTTCGGCCGCGGACTTCGTCACGTGGCAGACGACAGTGAAGCCCGAAACGGTTATGCCGGGAGGGCGAGTTCATGTCCAGTTCCAGGCGGAGATTTCTGGCGACTGGAAGATGTATGCGCTCGATGAATCGTTGCCGCCCCAGGAATCGGTGCTATCGCGCCCTTATGGAGTTGAGATAAACTGGGTCGACCTCCCGGATCATATCTCTAATTCGGGATCTCGTTATCAGTCCGTTCCGGAAATTGGATACGACCCGACGTTCGATATCTCACTGAAATTCTTTCACGAGTCGGCGCGATTTGCTGAGGCACTGGTGGTTTCACCGGAAGCGACGGCGGAATCGGTCACGGTCGGTGCCAATCTTCGTTATCAGATTTGCAGCGACGAACTTGGAATGTGTTTGCGGCCAACGACCGTCCTTCTTTCTGCCCATTTCGAGATTAATCCCGATTGCTCGGGCGAAGGATGCACGGCTCAGGACACGAGCTTTTCCTCTCTTATTGCTGGAGAAACAGATCAGGAAGTAACAAGCGGTCCACTTATTTCTGCCACCACCGATTTTGATGCGAGTCGATCGAGTGGATTCTGGGGATTTCTTCTTTTGGCTCTTGGTGCCGGGCTGGCCTCTCTTCTGACCCCGTGCGTATTCCCGATGATTCCGCTTACGATCTCCTACTTCACGAA
Organism: Bacteroidota bacterium; assembly: GCA_004356385.1. Next base: position 5,415 of record SMXL01000101.1, on the reverse strand, counting down.
ACACTCCGAAAATCGACTGAAAGCCGTCAAAATGGCGACCCTTTTTGGAGGGTCGATCGTCGTCACGTTTACGTTAATCGGAATTGTGGCCGCTATTGTTGTGGGTGCTGCAGGTGCGCAGAGAATCGCCTCGAACCCTTGGGTAAACCTATTCATCGCGGCCGTCCTGATCGGGTTTGCTCTTGGGCTTCTCGGTCTTTATGAACTCCGTCTTCCCAGCCGTCTCGTCAATTTTTTCGATCGCCAGAGTAAGCAGCATTCGGGTATCGCTGGTGTCATTTTCATGGGACTTACACTTACGCTGGTTTCATTTTCCTGCACGGCGCCGTTCGTTGGTGGGTTGCTGGCGGCCGCGTCAGGTGGAACATGGATGTATCCGCTCTTTGGCATGATGGTCTATAGCGGGGCGTTTGCCCTGCCATTTATATTCCTGGCAATTTTTCCGAATGCGCTTGCCTCGCTTCCCGGTTCCGGGTCTTGGATGAACGTGATAAAAGTCGTTCTGGGATTTGTGGAATTGGCGGCGGCCGTCAAATTCCTTTCAAATTCAGACTTGCTTTGGGGATGGGGATTGATATCGCGTCCTCTAGGCATCGCCTTCATCGTTGTGGTGTTCTTCCTGACGGGTCTATATCTACTCGGAAGACTTCGTTTTCCACATGAACCGGCTGTCGAATCGGTGGGAGTAGGTCGAGTTCTCGCATCGATGTTTTTCTTTGTTTCCGCGCTGTACATGCTTCCCGGGCTGTTCGGTGCACCTCTGAATAAGCTGGATGCATATTTGCCTCCACGACAAGGGAATGATGTGAGCATTCTATCCCTGTTTCAGTCGTTTGATATGAAGGTTAACGCATCTTCAGATGCCGGTTGGTTCGTAGACGACATTGAGGGGGCTTTCGGCGAAGCGGCCGATCGTGGCAGACCCGTTCTCGTTGATTTTACGGGTTACACGTGTACAAATTGTCGCGAGATGGAAGCCAACGTATTCATCCGAAAACCAATCCAGGACCGGTTTGAGTCCGAATACGTTTTGTTACGGCTGTATACAGATGGCCTCGAGAAAGGAGCGGATTTTGCGCGATATCAGCTTCAGCTTACAGGAACCGTAGCCTTACCAACGTACGCAGTCGTTGAGCCGGTTGAGAGACTTCTACTGGCGAAACGAAGTGGCGTCATGGATCTGGCTAAATTTTCAGCGTTCCTGGACACGGGAATCGGTTCGTATCAAAGCCGGGTGGGACGAAACGATCCTTTAACCGCTTCGGTTAATCCGTAAGATGGTTGCCATCGAGTTACTCTTCGACGATCGGAAGAAGAAGAGCCGTGTAACAGGATTCCCTGGTCACGACGTTGGTGACACTTCCGAGAAGCATTCGCTGAATAGGTCTGTGCCGTCGCTTGGCCATAATATTCATCTCAACCCCTAGCTCATCGGCGCTGGGCTATGTCATCCTGAAAATCTTCATAGGGATCGGTTATGAATTGATTCGATCGGGGTCAGGAGTCATGTCAACAGGACGACTTCCTCCCCAATTAGACCGGCAAAGTTTCGTGATCGAATCAACAAGAGTTGCACTCTACGACACAGATTTTCCTAAGGAGTGGCTGAAGGAGTCTCTCCTCGGAGATGATTTAAGCAAATCCCGAATGTTTGAGTGGGTTCACGGCTGCGCGCTCATCTATTTCATCTCAAAATGCAGCTCGGAGCCGCTGCTCTCAACGCAGGACGCACAAGATCTGGCCAGTGAGTGTGTTTACGAGTTCTCAAAATCATGGCGTCGGGTTCGTTCCGTATCACACTATTGTCGCCGGATGTACAAGAACAATCTGTTACGATTTCTGAAGAAGAAGCGTAGAAACGTACGAAGAGAGTGTACGCTGTCGTCCGTCGATATTGATCAATTGGAAATGGAAGCAGTTTCTGTCTATCCCAAATTTGAATTTGAATCGCTCAATGACGAGGATCGTCTCAAGGTGAAATTCGCGTCGGAAGAACTTCAGAATGCCGAAGAAATTATCAGGGAATTATTCCACTATCGCGTGTTTGAAGGCGCCATGACGTACCGGGAAATCTCAGAACTGGTCGATGCGACTGAGACTTCACTACGAATGAGGATGGCTCGGTTTAACCGTAGAGTTCGCGATCGATACGCGAAAGAGCGCGCCCGACATCGATTAGGATGTTAGCGAGAGCAGTTGATTTCTACTATTCGAACAACTCTCCGGAATTCTTCTGCTCACGAATTCGTCGTTTGCGAAGAAGATGGCTTTTTCGCCGAGAACGAGTAACTCGAACTTCAGTCCCAGGCATCCGTACACCGGTTCTGATTTGTGACCCTATTAGAAACCCTTCGATCGAGGATTCCCGTCGACAATGAGCATGTTCACCGAGGCCCCTTTCTCACTATTTCTGATACTCATCAATGGAATGATCGGGCTTTATTCTCTGAATATGGATCCGTCGCTCGTGGATCGAATGGCATTGACGCCGAGTCGAATTCGTGAACACCGTGAGTACTACAGATTGATTACGGGTGGATTCGTTCATGCAAGCTTCGGTCATCTTGCGTTCAACATGATTACGCTTTTCTACTTCGGACCTTTTCTAGAGTTGACGCTTGGGTCTGTCTCATTCTTGCTGATCTATTTCGGATCCAGTCTGACGGCGAGTGCTATGTCATACTTCATCCACCGGTCCAATGCGAATTACTCGGCGGTGGGGGCTTCGGGCGCAATATCTGGACTTGTATTCGCCTACTGTCTCTTCAACCCTTTTCGACAGCTCATCTTGTTCTTTGTGGTGCCGATGCCAGCGTGGTTGTTCGCCGTTGCCTTTGTCGGGTTCTCGATCTACGCGATGCGAAAAAAATTGGCGGGCGGATTAGGGCGAATAGCACATGAAGCCCATCTAGGCGGGGCCATTGGCGGCGTACTGTTCACCATCCTGGTCGAGCCCAGAGCGATCCAAATATTTCTGAGTCAGATGGGAATATGACCGTTATTGCATTATAGGGTTATCGTCTCTTTCTTATACTTCTGGACGTTTTTATATCAGTTAAGACGAATATTCCGTTATTGTATATTGCGAAAGGCGAGCGGTCAGCGTATCTTCGGATCACTCATGTCGCCTGGAAAGCACCCCGGACCGGGAGCTCTCAGTCGCGTAGAGAAAATGGGCACCAAAAAGCTCGGTCATTTCGACCGGGCTTTTTGCGCTTTCAGGAGAAGCCGGCGTCTGAAACCGGTGTTGGAAATGGATGAAATGAAAGCCTCGCGCTTCGATGAATCCCGAGACCGATCGCTGTGCTTTCTCCGGGTTGACCGCGACGACACCCACCCCTCCGTGTAGAAAATCTTCCGTCAACTACGATCTTGTGGATATCTCTGTGCACACTTTGTGGACTAAAACCGAACCACATCCTATTGACATACGGTCCGTCTCTGGATATAATACGTCAGTGCTTAACGGCACCGTTCCTTGACGCGACTGAGTCTCTAGGCTGCATGAGGTTGGCCCGCACGCGATCGAAAGATCGCAAGGACGAAGCTCCGACTAGCGATGAAGGTCATAGACTTCACAAGAGTGTATGACTGGAGTTAGATCCGCATTGGACGTCAATCACCGTGATGCTGGAAAAAGAAAAACCGCAAGGTTCGGATTTTTGCAGCAAGTGACCGGTGGGAGATTGAAGGTGACCAGACATCGATTATTCAATTGCTTCGGCAAATGACCGGTTTATGAAAGGTGAGTCTTTCTTCCACGGATCTGAAAACGAATCGTCCCGGCGAATCATTCAGATCCCGGTAGAATCTCGAATGTTATGCCAATGGAAAGGCTGCAAACGGCTTCGGCCGTGAGCAGACGGACCGATGGATAACGTAACAAACGAGGAAACATCTTCTCTACATGCTGTCGAGTCTCTTCGGAGGCGAGGCAGAAGGGAAGAGAGCCGTGTACGATCTCAGAAATACTTCGGTATTGCTGAGCAGGTCCATGGTCATGTACAAAGGAAATGGTTCTTCGGGATCACGTCTGGCGTATATGGAAGTGTGGGACGAAAGTCACTCTTCGGAGTGGCGGACGAAACGCATAAAAGTGTGACTGGATAGAACCTTCGGGTTCAAGAAGGATCACATGGACCCGTCCGTGGGCGAGCTGTCTACGTCGTGTGCCCATACGGTATAGACGAGCGCAGAATGTTCGAAAGGACGGTCTGTGTCTCCAGGACATCGGGCAACCGGTGAAATGGAAACCAAGAGATTCTGAACCTCCCAGTTGGTGCGGCGCTACTGCTTCGGTGGGAGATCCAATCCAAGGGAGGTTCGAGCGTCAGGAGTCAAAAGAAGCTACTCTTACAGAGTGGCTTTTTTTGTTTTTAGATCCTTCGATTCGTTGGAGGTGGAACTAGCCCTTGGTCGCGTATCTCGACGGTACGTCCATCCACGTCAAGATTTCCGACCACTCCTGGAAGCGATGCTCCGGATTCCCGTTGCCTTCGCCAGGGGAGAACCAGGCTACATTCCATCCTGCCCCGCTTCCACCCACCACATCGGAGCGGTATGAGTCGCCGATATACAGAATCTCATCGGCCATACAGTTCACCGCTGCGGCCGCATGGTCAAAAATTCGAGGATCCGGTTTCATGTAACCGACCTCTTCGCTGATTATGATAGACGAGCTTCGTTCGCTGAGTTCCGGAAACTGAGCCAATTTGGCATGCTGGATTTCGGTAAAGCCGTTCGTCAGGATGCCTACTTGAAACGAGTCAGCAATCGATAGAAACGCATCTCTCCCACCCGGGATGAAGGACCAGTGCTGGCCGTACTGATTCATGTACAGTGAACTCAACTCTTCGGCAGGAATACGGTCCGCCAGTTGAAGTCGTTCGAGCAAGCTCTCGAATCGCTCAATTTTAACCTGCTGCTTGGTGATCGTGCCGTCCGAGTATCTGCGCCAGAGATCTGTATTGACGTCGTGATAGGTCTCTTGTACAGATATCAGACTGTGTCCGTCGAATTGATGGGAATAGAGTTCGTACACGTCGCCCAGGGCGAGCCGCTCGGCGCTCCGATGGTCAAGAAGTGTATCGTCCAGATCAAAATAAATGAATGAGTACTTGGCCATCACGTAAGGTCTTTTTCGTAGAGTGCATACTCATTTTCCCTGATTCCACCGATGCTCTCGAGGAAATTAATCAGCTTGGGATTGTTGTCGAGAACCCAACTCATCTCGCAGCCCAGAAGTCCAATGGCTCGATGTCTCTTCAGCATGTCCGCAACCAGGAGAGCATCTATGCCTTTTCCCTGGTGAGATTTCTTCACGCCCATCAGTGGCATACGAGTCTCTCGCACGGACTTCATCTTTATTCCCAGCAAAAGTTTTAAAGCTCCCGTCGGGAAAAGTCGACCGTTCCG